>JAUCQD010000070.1 GCA_030372945.1 Methanothrix sp.
TTCAGTTGGAAGAGGGCATCTGAGCACAGTTCACTTGCCTGGATCATAGCTCACCCCTACCATCGATTCCTTCACCATGTCCTGATATGGCTTGTCCCCAATGAATGCCTTTGCTGCGGGGTCCAGAAACCGCTGCACGTTCGTTACCAAGCGATGTATCGTGTTCCCGCATGTTCCCTGAGGGACAATAGCAACAAGGTGGTGCCTAGTTATCTCAAGGAAGATGGGTTGCCAAAGGTGCCTGTCAACGCCGTAGACATGATACTTCCCAGGCCCCATGCGAACCGGATTCCCCCAAAGACGGAACCTGTTGCTTGGGCGATCGAATGTTGACGTGACCCATTGCTCGAAGGTTGACTCGCCCAGACCTTCTGGGAACTGGATGACCACGGGCGCCCCCACCAACCGCTGGAACTCGCCAGGGGCCTGTATCTCGGTTCTCACAGAGAACCAAGCACGCTCTTCTGTGGCGTCGGTGAGGCGCTCATATATCCGCTGCACGTACAACAGGTGGCTCCGGTGATCTCTGAAACTATCACTTCTGTTCGTGACTTTGCCGTTGTCATAGAAATCATGACCACCCCGACCAGTCGCCGAGGGAAACCTGAGTTGGCTTATTGCGTACAACGGAGAGTATATCTTCTGGAGTCTGTGCAGTTTCTCATTAACTACACTGATGCGGTCGACCAACGAGAACTTGGCCGCGCGGCGTTCAACCAATACCGGAGAATCGGTATCCTCCGTGCCATCTGTCTGCTCGTCTGTCTCCGTATCCGCGTCATCGATCTCGTATATGCTGTTGTGGAGAAAGACGATACGAGCATAGCGCGAAGGGTGGTTGAGTTTCACTACGGTCCGCCAGAGTTGATTGAAAGTCAGACCACTGATCCAGAAATGGTCCAACTCGGGGGTCTGCAAGACAAGAGCCCTCACCCAGCGATCACTTTCTTCAACTTCTTTAATGGTGTAGACGGCGAGGTACCTATCAGAAAACGCCTCGACGAAGCCAAAGTAGTCTCCCTGACGCTCATCGTAGATCCTCCAAAGATTCCCATCCTCCAAAGACTCCAACCTCAGGGCTCGATGTGCAAACACTTCAGGCAAAGAGGTCTTCCTGGATCCTTCGCAGTCCCGGGTGTGCTCGAGTAGGTAGCTCTTTACAAGAGGGCGTTTCGCCTTCCTTTCGTCGAGTTCGTCCTTACGTTGACCCGAGTAGCCATCAAGGAAACGAACCATCTCCTCGCGTTCGGTTATCGTGTCAATCTCGCCCACGGCAGATTCTCCATTGACAACCGGATTCTCCTACCGGCTTTCGAGCGCTATGGTACTCTTCCGTTCCCGTGATAGTCAATTGTGCCCCAAGAAAGTCGACTCCAACGTGGCCTACCGCAATCGTGTGAAGATCAGCCGCTTCTGGAGCTGATTCGGGCGCATAAGTACGGGAGGGACACCGAGCCATGCGATGTCTTGCAATGACCAAACCAGTGGCCTCTTGATTCAGCTGTTCAGCGTTGCTCCCGTTGCGGCGGCACCTATCCCTCACGCAAAGGCTTCTCAAGAGCTGACCTGCCCACCAAGATCCTGTCGCCGAATCGCGGATAACGCCGGGGAGTTCACCATGACGGGCAACCGCATAGCACAGAGCCCTCGAGACACCCAGAATCTCGGCAACCTGAGGGATGTTCAGAGTCAGTGCCCCGCTTTCCGTTGCGACCACGAATTCCCCCCAATCGGGAGTCCGTGCGGTAGTGGAACTTGGCTACCTCGACAATCCCGATCTCCCTGAGGTGTAGATTCAGGCCAACCCACGGGACGAATTGCATGCCAGAGAGACGCCAGTGAAAGATCTCCGGCTCGAAACGCAGGTCAGTCCCGCACCCCTTCGACTTGAGGTACCTGCCCTGTAGAAAGCATGTCTCTCTCAACCCTGCTACTCCCTTCTTCAAAGGTCTCAACCTATGTAAGGTTACGCCTTGGTCGCGGCCGTCTTGACAGAATCCATGAATCCTAGTTACCATGTGACATGATGTCAACTAATAGTTTAACTGGAGGTAACCTATGCCTACGGTGAGGGTAAGCGATCGAAACTGGCGACGGTTGCAGCATTGGGCAATCCCGCTAGAAGACACGGTGGACGACGCACTCACCAAAGTGCTCGACGCCGCAGAGCTTGCCAAGGAGCATGGCTTGATTGGTGCGGGAGACGAGCAGAAGGGGGGTTCTGCCATACCGCTAGGAGTAACGCCGAAGCAGGAGCTAGAGAGGCAACTCAATGAATTGCTTGAGAGTACGCCAACTGCCTTCATTGAGAGGGAAGGAAAGACTATGATCCGATGGCGTTCCACTGAGAAGTCGAAAGAACGCTTCTGGGTCACTACCAATGGATCTGGAATCATATACCTGCCGAGGCGAGGCAAGTGGTCTTCCGACGTCCAGCAAAAGGTCACTCATTATCAGAATCCCAAGTCAGGATGGGAGCGGTACGACCGGCTATTGCTACAGCAACCCGCCGATGTCCCCTATGCAATCAAGATCCTGCACGAGATTCTCTGAAAGACGAGAGGATGGGCATTGACTATCGCTATAATCCAGTCATAATGCAGTTGCACACCAGCGGTTTCACCTTGGCTCCCAAGTTCAGCAGCGAGGTTGGAACCTTGAGTTTGAGCGTGGTCAACGAAGTGACTGGAGAGCGGCGGATGCTCAAATGCGGTTCAGATTGGCAGTCAGTCGCAAGTCTGAGGTGGACGACATGGCCAACGCCGATTGAGACCGAAGACGAAGACTCAGATTTCTATACCTGGTAGGACTGCAGTATTGCGTGGCAGAGATAGAAGGTCGCTATGAAACCACGGACCAAAGAAGGGGCGCGGGACCTGCCGAAAGGCTGTCCGCTTACGCTTGGCTTGGTTAAGGAAGTCCTGCAGCGTCTATTTGGATAGGGGCCGGAATACTCCGATCAGCAAGGGGGATCCGATGGCTTGTCGAGCAGCTTGCCGCACCTAGTCTGGCATGGGAGCACCAAGGTACGCGCCCATGATCCTCTGCAATAGCTCGCTCGTGTTCTCACAGACCTCCCCATCGAGAGTCTGACTCTGTAGATGGCACCACTACTGCGGGCAGGCCATCCCCTCATCTTGGCTCTCCATATTCACGAATCGTTCCACTTCCGATTATTAGGAT
This sequence comes from Methanothrix sp., assembly GCA_030372945.1. GTDB lineage: Archaea > Halobacteriota > Methanosarcinia > Methanotrichales > Methanotrichaceae > Methanothrix. Next base: position 3,184 of record JAUCQD010000070.1, read on the forward strand.
CGGGGCTCAGCCAGACGCGGCCCGTGACTTCTTGGAGGTTGCAGGAGAGCCCTTCACTTCAATTGCTGGCCGCCGACCCAGCGGCTATCAGACAGCCCGAGGCGTTTGGCGGACAGATCCCCTATCCTGCGTAGCCAGTTGGCCTTGAATCTCGGGTACATGAGTTGCCTCGCTTCCTGCGCTGTCAGGCATCTCATAATAGTCTCTCGTCTAATCGGTACCTTCAGCGGATGGTATTCGTAGAGGATATCGACGTATACACAGCCACTCTGACTCCTCTGTGCAGTCTGGTTCACTACTCCAATCCCCGGCGCCTCCCAACTGTGGCCGGGGTAGTCCTTCAGACAGAACAGCAGGACCTTGTCGCCTTCCCCAATCGCCGGACAGTAGGACAAAGGCACCGCGTAAACACCGCCATCGACGGGATGCTGCACAGCATGCGATCCTCCAAAGACCGCGATGAAACAGCGGGATTCCTCCGGCATCCGCAAACCTCCTCTGCCCGAATTATGTTCGTACATGATAACATCTTGAGGTGAGAGAAGCAATCCAGCGTTCTGGTAGGTTGTTTGCGAGTTGATTCGGCTCAACGCTGGAATCGAATGGTGGTTAGCACATAGCGCGCAACGGGAACCATCATACCGGAATGGCCGTGACTCGGAGACAAACACTAGCTCTTGTAGGCGCCGAGCATACCTTTTCCCCCACCACTCCCTCCATTGAGCCACGGACACTTGGACCAGTAAGGCTTGGTCTTTCTCTGGATATCCGAGGTGACGGCGCTGGCCTCTTGGTTGTAGCAGAAATGGCAGGTTCCATACCGGTTGCTTGCGTGTAGGAGCAGTTCCTGTTGCAGTTCGCAAGGCAGAGGACAACCAACGGGAAAACCTTTGTTACCGACTCTGGGGTTTCTCATCATGCACTCTCCCACTGAAAAGCCGTTGTATACCAGGAAAATCAGCCCAAAGGACCACTAGTGCTCCTTTATCCAGTGGACAAGGTCTTCCTTGAGGAAGACACGCTTCTTGCCAATCTTGTGAGAAGGCAATCCTTGATCTATGAGCTTGTAAAGCGTCTGATGACTAATGCCAAGGAAGTCCTGCGCTTCTGCAAAGGTCAAGAAGATCCGCTCGACCTCTTTCTCCGGCTTCTTCCTCTTACTCATTTGGCACACCCCATGCCCATTCTCGGCATGTATGGTAGTGCTGCAACCCAACCTAGACACACATAGACAATAATAGGCATATATTGACATTTGTGGCGGGACAGGGTATAGTACTGGACTACTCATGAGGAGGTGATGGTGAACAAGATTGCATCTCTCTGTGGAACTCTACTGCTCTCACTCGTTCTCGGGCTGTCTCTGGTCATAGGATGTGGTAGCGGGGATGGCAATGATAATGATGAGCAATTCACTATTGCGAGCGCGCAACTGACGACTGTCGCCGGCACTTGCCTCTTGGAGGTGCACTGCACTCTCGATGAGACCGTCGAGCTCACCTTGACCAACCCAGACGGCATGCAGGTGGACAAGGCTCAAGCTACAGGAATTGTGCTACTGCAGATGGGCGATGTCGGCGAAACCCCAAAGGCCGGGAGGTACGTACTGACTGCCACCAATAGTC
>JAUCQD010000071.1 GCA_030372945.1 Methanothrix sp.
TTTGCATCCCTTGGACTGCAGGAGGAGAGAAGGCGAGAATACATGTCCGGACCTACCAGATAGGCCGAGCCTACTACTAGCAACATGGATGCTACATCCCAGCCATCCATCTGTGGTGATGTAGGAAAGCTCTGGCCCAGAAGAAGGCCAGGGTCGGTTGCCTCCATGGCTTTAAAAAACAATATAATCATTCCTACTATTATTATAAAAAACAGAACCAGATCAGTTCTCACAACAGAGCTCTGTCCACCATGCGCTGTATAGATGACGAACACAGCAGTGCATGCGACCATGAAAAGGGTCTCGTCCCCTCCGAACACTGCGCCAAGTACCTTGCCTGACGCCACGATCTGCACAGCTATCACTCCCACCCATGAGAATACTATGAGGGCTGAGGCAGTCATACTTGCATTGCTGCCATAAAATGAGCCCACGAGCTCGGGAAGGGTATAGCATCCAGTAGCTCTTATCTTCTCGGAAAAAAGAGCTGCTAAAATAAGCAAGCCTAGGGTTCCTGATAGCATCCACCAGGCACCAGGAAGACCTTTGCTAAAGCCAAGTCCAGCCATGCCAATTGTGGAGGAGGCTCCAATTATGCTGGCGCAGAAGGTTCCTGTAAGAAGAACCATCCTGAGTCCCCGCCCTGCAAGGTGGAAATCCTCCAAGCCTCTCAAACGCGGCCCCCATGCGCCGATGGTGAGCACCGCCAGCAAATAAGCCGCTATCACTACTGCAGCATGATTCGTAAACCCTGCCTCCTGATTGTAAACCACATTGGGATATTACGGTTTACAATTGAGGCGATCGTTATAAGGCTTTCGCATGAGGCTCGGGGTGTGCAGTTCGGAAAGCATTTCGCACCAGCTTCGGTTATGATTCATATGTGTAGCGAGAAGGTCCCCGGCATTCGGGGCCATTAGGTGAAAGCGGGGGTCCTCCTCCTGATTACTCTCACTCTGTGCATCAGCCATATAAATCATAACAACCCCATTTATTTCGAGGATGCATCCCCTAAAAAGAGAGCATCAGTAAGGTCATTCAGGGCACAGTTGGAGTTCGCATATTTGATCTAACAAGAGATTTGTCCAGAAGATTTCAGGAAGGGCGATGGAAATGTATATGGTAGGCCTCTTAAAAGCATTGACACTCCTAGTCATTTTAATAACCATTGCAGAAGCTGAGCTCACGCCTCTTGAGAAGCAAGAGATCCTTGGCGCACAAAATCGATACCGTGCTGAGGTAAATGTTACTCCCTTAAACTGGTCGGAGAATCTATCCCTTCAGGCTCAAAGGTGCGCCGATTATAATGCCGCCAATTATCTGCCTTTAGGACGCCAAAAGCACTGTCCTACACCAGGATTTGGGCAGAATATAGCCAGAGCCACCTCAAATTCTCATCTAACTCTTGCCCAGATGGTCGATCTGTGGGGCAATGAAAGAAAGTATTTCCTAAATGGTGAGTATCCATCAGTCAGCTCTACGGGATCGCCTGGTGAGGTCAGTCACTATACTCAAATGATCTGGCAGGAGACAGATGAGGTTGGCTGCGGTAAGGCTAATGCCAGCGGGTATGATATTCTGGTCTGCGACTACAGCCCGAGAGGCAACATAAACGGCACTATGGTATATGCATTGCAAAGACCACAAGCAGTCGAAGTCCGCACTACCAACTCTTACAAGACATTGAGGCCCAATTTTTCTGGCATGCCTAAACGTAATATTATTATGAACACATTATTTAATCGACCAGTCTCCTGCTACCTACCATCTCCTGTATAATCTATGTAAGATAAAAAAGGGATAAAATCATAAGGAGGCAAATTGTGCTAGACATCTTGAGAAATAGACGTAGCATCCGAAGATACAAGGACAAGGAGATAGATCCGGAAATCGTCGATATGCTCAAAGAGGCGGCTTTGCGATCCCCATCATCTCGAGGCATAAACCCCTGGAGGTTTTTATTCATCAAAGACAGAACCTTGCTAGAGACACTCTCCCAAGCCAAAGAGAGCGGCTCGAGCTTCTTGAAAGACGCTCGGCTTGGGGTGGTCGTGTGTGCCAAAGGCGACGAGTCAGATGTTTGGGTGGAAGACTGCTCTATCGCTTCCATAATTTTGCAGCTAACAGGCCAAAGTCTCGGCCTTGGGTCTTGCTGGATTCAAATCAGGAACAGAATGCACAATGAGACTCAGTCCTCTGAGGATTACATAAAGGAAGTCCTCCATTTGCCCGATGGCATGAAGGTGGAGTCAATTATCGCCTTTGGGTATCCAGATGAAACGAAGGAACCCATTCCCAGAGAAGAGCTAGAATACGAGAAGATAATTTAAGCTGTTCAAATTTTTAGATTCCCTCGTTTAAAAGACCGTAGATGCCTATGACTTCAGTCATGGGAGTGGTCACAGCCAATTAGCTTAGCCCTTTTTTACTTGGTCATAGTTGTTCAACAGTTCTCGTCCCTTGTTCGTGGTCTCGTAAATTGTCTTTGGTCCTGATAGTTGCAGGATCAGATCGTTTTTATTAAGTGGCATCTGAACGGGCTGAAGCTCGATTTTTCCAAAGGAAAAGATTTTATCAGTAGTTGTTCGTATACATCCTGATTCAAACTGCAGGAGAATGAAGAATTTTGAGGCTGGCCTGGCCCCCACCTTTGCATCTGACGGCATCTGTTCTGATATCTATTTTAGTGCTGGTCCTCGTTCACCTATCGCCAGGGCAGGTTCACGGCTTTAGTGTGCCTCTGGGACTGATTTTAGTGATTTTCATCCCGGGCTATCTTCTTGTCCTGGCAATATTTCCCGCAGGAAGCGACCTAACTGGAAAAAGGCGGACACTTCTTAGCCTTGGATTCGATGCCATCTTGACTGTGCTGGTCTGCCTGATCTTGGTGCTCACACCAAGAGGATTGCAGCCTGCGTCTCTGGCCACAATCCTCTCACTTCTGTCATTATTCCTTTTCGCAGTTGCTCATGCGCGTTGGTCTGCACTCCCCCGCAGAAGGAGATTCGTCATCCTTTCAAATCGCGGCTTTCGAACTTACAAGCCTCTTGCCCGCACTACAAGGGGCAATGGCAAGCGTAGTGCCGTCTACTTTGCCCTTTTGCTGATGGCAATCTTTGCCATCGCGGCTTTTGCCTATGCAATCAATACTTACCATGGCGCGCAAGATGATACTGGATTTACCGAGTTCCATGTCTCGCTATTGAAGGAAAATGACGATGCCTCCCTGAAAGCTGGCAGTCCGGTGACGGCCCAGGCCCAAATAATAAACCATGAGAATCGCGCAATCAACTATACCTTGTGGCTTGTCTTAAACGGCTCAACAGTGCTTCGCAAGAACCTTACGCTATCCCGAAATGAGATCTGGAAAGGGCCAGTTAGCTTTATTCTGAATGGACAGGCAAGCGGAAATAGGCTGGACTTCCTGCTTTTTAAGGACTATGACTTTTCAGCGCCATCTAAAGAGGATCATCTCTGGATAAACCTGTCTGAAAATAAAAGCACACAGAATACCACTTCAGATCAGAATTCTCCTGTGACGGATGAGCAACGCGGCAAGGTCTCAGTCTTAAGTGCAAGCAATGGCAGCTCACAGGTAGATTACCAACCGTCAGGCGGTGGGTCAGTCAGCGCATCCACAGGCAGTTCGTCAAGATCATCATCTAAAATGAAACAAGAGAGCAGGACGATACAGGAGAACAGTGCTATGCAAAGCAGCTCTCAAGAAGAAGAGGCCCAAGGGCAGAGCAGCCCCTCATCCCCAGACGAGGTTTTAAATTCCACAACTGAATCGCTGAAGGATGATAAAACCACAAATGGTTCAAATGCGAGCAAGGCGCCTCTATCCTTTGCTAAATCGGATCTTGAAAACCAGACGGCATCATCCGCAGCAAACATCAGCTATCCAATAGAGGAGGAGATCGAAAGTCTAAGCTCAAATTTGCCGCCCGATCTTGCCGATTTTTATCCAGATGTACAAAGTCCTCAGATAGAAGGTACCACTGTGCTCTGGACCGCCGAAGCATCTGATCCTGAAGGAGACATGGTATTTTACAGGTTCTTCCTGAACGGCAGAGGGATGACCGATTGGTCGACAGACAGCTCCTGGACCTGGAACACCTCCCAAGCTTCGCCAGGAGACTACAAGATCAGCGTCCAGGCCAGGGATGGCAAGCATGCCTCAGAAGATTCATTTGACGATTCAATGGATGTATCCTTCACTCTGATGGCGCCCAATCAAAAACCAGTTCTTCAGGAGCTCAAGCCAGATGTGCCCAGCCCTCAGGAATCTGGCATGAGGGTCGCCTGGAAGGCTGTGGCCGAGGACTCTGAAGGAGACCCGATATTTTACAGGTTCTTCCTGAACGGCAGGGGGATGACCGATTGGTCGACAGACAGCTCCTGGACCTGGAACACCACCCAAGCCTCGCCAGGAGACTACAAGATCGGAGTCTTGGCCAGGGATGGCAAGCATGCATCAGAAGATTCATTTGACGATTCCATGAATGCCACCTTCTCCCTGCTGGCTCAAAATCAGCCGCCTGCCCTGTTAAACC
>JAUCQD010000072.1 GCA_030372945.1 Methanothrix sp.
AACTAATAGTAATAAATAATAGTAATACTCCTCATCTGATTCTATAACAGCAGTACGGCCAGTTCTCTTTTATATCTTCTATCTCTTTTTGTATCATCTCGTTGATGCTCACGGAGTTATAGCTGCCCTGCAAATCGAAATAGACGTAGCTGCCCTTGACAAATACATCCTTTCCGGTGAGCCATGGTTTTATATCGTTCATCAAATAGATGTATTGGCCATTGGTAAGTCCGGAAATGTCGACGTCTGCCAATTTAATGGTTTTATTGTCTACTAGGATATCTGTCGGAGTTACCACATCCTTTATGGTGCCTTGCATATCAAAATAAGATGCTTGGACTAAAATCAAGACTGGGATGAGTGCCAGCAAGTTCATGTTACTTTGTTGTAACCTCAAATAGTATAAATGTATGGTACAAATTCTCCTCAGAGGATCATCCTATCTCGCTCGCGGATTTTACATCTTTTAGCTGGGCGGTTCGGTAACCTGTAACAACCTGCCTTCTTCCCGACAGAATCCTGTCAAGCTCTCTGTCGCCTGTGTCCACCAGGAGGTTTTGCAGCTGGGCCAGCTTGTGGGGCGTTGATACTATTATCAGGTTCTCGATTCCGGCATTTTGTAGCACTTTAGCGCTTATCTGCTGACTGCCCCGGCCAAGAATGAAACCCTGCGCACCTATCGGGCTCAGTATTACCTTGACCTTTTTCTCCCTGCTCACAAGGTCCAGAAGATCTCTCTCGGATGCGTCTTTTATGATCAGCCTTCCGTCCTGCACCACATCCACGCCAAGCAAGGTCTTCTCAATTCCCAAGAGCTCATTGATGCGGCTGGTGGTAGTTCCTGCGCCTAAGATGTATGCTGAGCCATCTCTCATGAATTCAGTCGCAAAGAGCGCAATCTGATCTTTGAACTCATCCTCATTTGCAGAACTGTAGATTCTCTTCCTCTCCTGCACGAGAACGGGTTTGTAGGGCGTCAGGGCCTGGGCATAGAGCTTTGTCTGCAGCTCGCCTGCGCGGTAGAGCTCCTCGTCAACGTCCACTATCTCAGTCGCCCTGGTCCTCAGATCACCCTTGATATAACCCAACGCAAGCTCAGCTGCTGCCTCAGGGCTGATGGCAAAGACTCCTGAATGCATCTTGACGCCTGCGGGAATGCCAAGGAGAGGAACCTGATCTGCAACTGATGCCACATCTCTTGCAGTTCCATCGCCCCCGCAAAATAAGAGCAGATCTATGCCTCTTTTATGGAACGCTCTGCAGGCCGATCGTGTGTCGTCAGCAGTCGACTCTTCAGATGCGTTGTAGACAACGGCGTGCCTCAGGCCGCAGTCTTGTAGCGCCCGCTCCCCCATCTCGCCGCTGGCTGTGAAAAAGAGAACGTTTTGCGCATCGACAGCCATCAGGCGCAGGCATGTCCTGGCACGTTCATGCGCCAGGGGCTTTGCACCCCTGGCCCTCGCAGCCTCGGCCAGGCCGTCAGTGCCTTTCAGGCCAACGGATCCGCCCATGCCTGCAATGGGATTGATAAGAAAGCCGATCTTTCTGGCTCTTCCTGACATCAGACCTTGGGGAGCTTTGCAAGGGATTGTTTCACGAGCTCTGCTGGATACTCGTAATCCACCAGCTTTCCATCGTTGAACTGGTCGTAAGCCGACAGATCGAAGTGGCCGTGTCC
>JAUCQD010000073.1 GCA_030372945.1 Methanothrix sp.
TTCCATACAGCGTTCGCAGGGATACTGAGATGCTGGACTACAGCGAGATGGCCGACATAGCCGCAAAGAGCAAGCCACAGCTCATAGTAGTAGGCGCATCCAGCTACCCCAGAATAATTGATTTCAAGGCAGTTCGTGAGATTGCAGACGACGTAGGAGCCTTGGTGATGGCAGACATCGCCCACATTGCGGGCCTATGTGCTGTGGGCGCACATCCATCGCCAATTCCCTACGCTGACATAGTCACCACAACCACGCATAAGACCCTGCGCGGGCCCAGGGGTGCTCTGATAATGTGCAGAGAAGAGCTGGCATCAGCCATAGACAGGTCAGTCTTCCCAGGCACTCAAGGCGGGCCATTCATGAATTCAATAGCTGCAAAAGCTGTGGCTTTCAAGGAAGCTCTGGCCCCTGAGTTCAAGGAGTACCAGTTCCAGATCGTTCGGAACGCGCGCGCTCTTGCCGAAGGGCTGCTGAAAAATAAACTTGATCTGGTCTCTGGTGGCACCGACAACCACCTCATGATGGTCAAACTGCTCAAAGAGGGCATCACAGGCAAGGTAGCTGATGAGGCGCTTGAGAGAGCCGGCATCACCCTGAACAAGAACATGATCCCATTCGACCCAGCCACGCCCTTTGTCACCAGCGGCATTCGAATAGGCACTCCATGCGTGACCACCAGGGGCATGAAGGAGAAGCAGATGCTGCAGATAGCAGACATGATCACTGCAGTGCTGCGCGACATAAAGAGCGAAGAGACAATAAAGGCTGTGCGCTCGCAGGTCAAAGAGCTCTGCGACCAGTTCCCCCTCTACCCTGATCTGACATGTTGATCGAAGGAAAGCTCCTGGCTTCGGACGTGGAGGCAGAGACTAGAGAGAAAGTAGAGAGGCTAGCGGAGCTGGGCGTTTTGCCGGGCCTGGCTACTGTGCTGGTAGGCGAAAATCCTGCCTCGCAAATGTACATCCGCCTGAAGCATTCGGCGTGCGGGCGCGTGGGCATTCATTCTGAGAATGTGGTGCTTGCAGAGAACACCACAGAGGAGCAGCTAATCGGCAAGATCCTGGAGCTGAATGCACGCCCGGATATACACGGCATCCTCTTGCAGTTGCCACTGCCAAAAGGCCTCAGCCCCAAGAAGGCCATGATGACGATCAAGCCAGAGAAGGATGTGGATGGGTTTCATCCCGAGAACATGGGCTCGCTGCTCTTGGGCGCAGAGCGCCTGGTTCCCTGCACGCCACTGGGCATAATCTATGCGCTCGAGCGCCTGGGAAAGAAGCTGGAGGGTGCAGAGGTTGTGATCGTGGGCCACAGCAATGTCGTTGGCAAGCCACTTGCAGCAATGATGCTCAACCGCAATGCTACTGTGCAGGTCTGCCATGTTTTCACCAAAGACCTGGCGAAGCACACTCGAGACGCTGAGATCCTGGTAGTGGCTGCGGGCGTTCCAGGTCTTATCAAGGGGGATATGGTCAAGCCCGGGGCCTTTGTCTTCGACGTGGGCATCAACCGTGTAGGGAACAAGACCGTCGGAGATGTGGACTTTGAGGCTGTCAAGGACGTGGCCGCGGCCATTACGCCAGTTCCAGGAGGCGTCGGGCCGCTGACTGTTTCAATGCTGCTACGCCAGACTGTGCAGGCTGCAGAGAGCCAGCAGCGAAAAATCGAAAAAAGAGACTAAAGGAGGCACGATAACTGTCGCTGGTCATCGCCCTGGCGAAAAGCCGTGAGGCAGTAATCGGAGGCGATAGGCGGACCATCACCTTTTGGGGCGCAGCACCATCTCTTGAGAAGGAGCTCTACTCCGGCCAGATCAAGGATGACCAGGAGCTCAAGAAGAGAGCTGAGGAACTTGGCGCCTCACTGCAGGTCTCAGACGGCAAGGAGAAGGTCTGGAGACACAAAGAGCTGCTGGTAGGCGAGGTCACTGAGCTCTCAGCAGGCCTTTCGAGGCGCAGGCGGATTTATCTGACCCCGGGTGCATATCTCATAGCCGACATCGTCGGCAATATGGCCAGAATAAACCGCCAGGGAAGGGTCGAATGTGTGGTTTTGGGAAATCAATACACTCAAAGGCTTGCCTGCAGCAGGATCTCCATGGCAGGAGAAAGAGTGAACGCGGCTCTGATCGAGAGCATCCTGAAAGAGGCTGCAGAATCTACGGCTTCGGTAAGCCAAGAGCACATCATCTTGAAGAGCGATGTCCTGCAGGCGGACCCTGTTGAAGCGCTCGGCATGGCGCTGCAGGAGGACTGCCAGAGGAACGGCTGGAGGCAATGCAGGCCTTGAGACTCAGGGGCACGAGACCTGGCCGCTCTGCAATAATTTTGGCAGGAGGCAACAGTAGCCGCATGGGTGAAGACAAGGCCTTGCTGAGGTTTGAGGGAAGGCCGCTTCTTTGCTGGACTATTGAGAAGCTCGCACTGTCCGCGGGAGAGGTCGTTGTGGTTGCCAAGGACGAGCAGCATGCAAAACAGCTTTTTGGTCTGTCCCGCACCTCAGGGGCTGCCTTTGGCGACCATTCGAGAGAGCCAGAGGAGCAGGACAATGGAGTCGTTTTCACCTGGGACAGCCAAAGTGGCTACGGTCCAGTGGCGGGTCTATGTGCAGGCCTTTGTAAGGCAAGCGGCGTATATGTTTTTGCCACGGGATGCGACCTTCCATTTCTGAAGCCCAAGGTAGTTGACAGGATCTTTGAGCTGGCTGAAGGGCACCAGAGCCTCGATGCAGTGGTTCCTGTACAGAGCAATGGATTTTATGAGCCGCTTCATTCAGTCTATCGCCGTGAGAAGATGCTCGCAGCCTGCCGGAGGGCTCTGGAGAACGAAGAGCGAAGGATCTATGGTCCACTTCGGGAGCTGCAGGTAAAATGCGTGCCGATTGGATGCTTCAGGTCCATCGATCCAGAGCTTATGACTTTTTTCAACCTGAACACACAAAAGGATCTGGAGACTGCAAGGG
>JAUCQD010000074.1 GCA_030372945.1 Methanothrix sp.
CTGTGCAGGGGAGCTTTTATGCGGTTCCAGGTCTGCATCTTAATCCAGGGAGATACTATGATTATTTCAAACTCGGCCCGCTCTAGCATATTTAGGAGACCGTCTTCAAATGTGTGGACACCTCTTGAGGGGGACGTTACGAGGAAGCGGGCATCCGGACGGATCTTTTGGGAGGAGATGCAATCCTCTAGGAATTGCAGTCGTTGAGCTGAAAAGTATCTTTCCTTCTGCTTTGCTGCCCTAAGCTCCTTCTCAAGCTCTATTGCCCGATCTCTCCATTTTAGCAATTGAGCAATATCGTGCTGGAGACGGTCCAGGCTCTCCGTTCTCTCTCTCAGATCGTCATGCAGCCTTTGAGCCTCGATCTGCATTTGGTGGCGATCCATCTTCAGCCTTCTGTTGCGGCTGATCTGGAGCTGGATGATGCTGAGAGACACTATCGCAAGCGCCAGGAAAGCCAGCCATATCTGATAACTCTCCATCACACCATCTCTTCATTGAAACGCCCCCCCCCAAAAAAAAACAAAAAAATCGAAAAGAGAGCTTGCCCGAGCTCTTTAGTACATTCCCGGCATTCCCATGCCAGGCATGCCACCCATACCGGGCATGCCGCCCATGCCGCCAGGCATTCCGCCTGCGCCTGGTGCCCTTTCTGGAGGCTTTTTGGTCGAGGAGAGCACATCATCGATGCGCAGAATCAGAGATGCAGCATCAGTTGCCGACTGGATCGCCTGGACCTTGACTCGCAGTGGTTCCACCACGCCCAATGCGTACATGTCCCCAATCTCGCCAGTATAAGAATTGAAGCCTGCGTTCTTGTCCTTTTCGTGCTTGTTCTTCAGCTCTGCAAGCTTATCGATGGCATCGAAGCCTGCGTTATCTGCCAAGGTCTTGGGGATGATCTCCAATGCCTCGGCGAACTTGATGACAGCCAGTTGCTCACGGCCCTTGAGAGTTGCTGCATATTCTCTAAGTCGCATCGAAAGCTCAATCTCAGGAGCACCACCGCCTGCCACCATCTTTCCGTCCTCAATCACATCGGCAACTGCATGCAGTGCATCGTCGAGCGCCCTCTCCAACTCGTTTAGGACCTGCTGGGTCCCTCCTCGGAGCAACAATGTCACAGCGTAGTTCTTTGTGCCTGAGATAAATGTCATGATGCCATTTCCTACATTTCTCTCCTCGACTAATGCCGCAGTCCCAAGGTCACTTGGTCGGAGTTCATCGAGGCTTGTGACGATATTGGCGCCTGTCGCCACAGAGAGCTTGTCCAGATCCTTCTTTATCACGCGTCGGAGGGCAAGCACTCCTGCATTGGCCAGATAGTGCTGGGCGAGATCATCGATGCCCTTCTGGCAAAATACCACATTAGCGCCGCTGGCAATCACTTTATCTGCAGCTTCCTTGACCTTCTTCTTCTCGTGCTCCATGAATAGCTGGAACTGAGTCGATGAGGTGATCTGCAACTCGGCCTTGGTCTCGGTGTCCTTAGCCTCTATAGGCGTGGAGAGCAGAGCGATCTTGGCATTCTCGATCTTGCGGGGCATGTTCTGGTGTACGATCTCCTTGTCGATGACAACGCCCTGGACCATCTCCGAATCGATGGTGCTCTCCCCTACTTTCTTTTCGACGTTCACCTTGTCCATGTCAAACTTAATTTTTCCGTTGTATTCCTCAGTTGCATTGAGTGCCAAGTCCACCGCAAACTTGGCGATCTTGTTGTCTGGGGAGTCGGCCAGCTTGCCGGTCATGGCAGTCTCGGCGATCTTCTGCAGGAGGTCTTTATCCTTCATAGATACATCAAGGGATGTGGCCTTCAAAATCTCGATGGCCTTCTCGGCGGCCATTCTGTAGCCCTGCACAATCACAGTTGGGTGCACCTTCTGTTCCAGGAGAGCCTCAGCCTTCTTGAGAAGCTCCCCTGCCAAAACTGCCACTGTAGTGGTGCCGTCGCCTACCTCTTTGTCCTGGGTCTTGGCTGCCTCGATGAGCATCTTCGCGGCGGGGTGCTGCACATCCATCTCCTTGAGGATGGTCACTCCGTCGTTGGTAATAGTCACATCCCCAATGGAGTCAACCAGCAGCTTGTCCATGCCCTTTGGGCCTAAGGTACTGCGCACAGCGTTGGCAACTGCCCGGGCAGCCATGATGTTGTTCGAGATGGCATCTTTCCCTGTTTCTCTGCGGGTGTCCTTTAGAATTATAACTGGTGTTCCGCCCATTCCTGCCATATGATGATCCTCCGATAAGATACGTGAATTCTCAGGATCACAGTATTTGAGCTTCTATAAAACAATTTCCCCAGATGTGGCGGCGCACGGTATCCTCGGAGGTGACAAAGTTTAAATAAAGCCAAAACTTAGTGAAGGTACTATAGTAAGAATGAGGAAAACTTATTAATACTCGACTTAGACAATAAAAGGTACATAAGATAAGTAAGGTTGGAGGGAAACAGTGTTATCATCAATGTTGAGCACCGTGAGCAGCACTTTGAGTACTACAAGCACCCTGAGTACTACGAGCACTCTGAGTACCACATCTTCAGTAGTTAGCATGTTCTCGGTGGTTGGTGTATCAGAGATCAGCGTCGTCTCTGTTGTTTGCTTAATTGCCCTGCTCAGTGCATCGGAGATCCTATCAGCCTCCTCGCTCTGGAACAAGCGCCTATCTACTATGCTGAATTTGGCAATCCTTCCGCTAGTCCTGACGTTCTTCTTGATCGTGGGTTACAAAGTGGTTGATGTACTAAACCACTGATCACATTAGATTTTAGTTTTTCTTTGCGGTTTTGAGTTAATGTCCTAGCGCTCTTGAATCTCCCTTTTCAGGGGCTCGATCTTCTTTGGCAGCTTCTTGAAAATTGCACCGTAAAGCAAGAACATAATTGCAGGAACGCCGATCAAATAAACTAAGGCCTCTGAATGCAGAGGTGCAACCAGAAATAGCGAGATATTGGTGACCCCGTGCGCTATGGCGATAACGGGCAGGCTCCTGGTCATCCAGAATAGCAGACCGAAGACCACTCCAGCAAATGATACGAATAGGATCTCCAGTGGAATGTGATAGCCACTGTGCATGACCCCGAATGTGATGCTGGTAACCAGGAGCCCGGGTATTGCTCCCAGCCGCTCTTCCATTACCGTCTGCAAAACAGATCTGAATATAAACTCCTCTACAGTGCCCACGAAAAGGATCATCGTCAAAGAGAGGATTAGAATGTTCTTTAGGCTCATGTCTGGTATGAGTGCCTCTGTATGCAGAACATTGTACTCACCAAAACCCAGGGCAAAGCCCACTGCTACGGCAAGCGGGAGGTAAAACCATAAACCCCTCGCCGTCAACCCCGCCTCTGATCGGCTGAATATGGCGTCCTTCATGATGAAGATGATGGGAATGAACATGGGCGCATATACCAGAGAATAAGAGTAAATTGTCAGCTGAAAAAACACGGGCATGGCAACGTTTAGCAGCCTGAAAAGAGGCAGGAGCATTAGTGCAGGATAAATTCTGTTCTCGATATAGATCGAAGATAAGACCAAAAGAGTTAGGGTCAGAGCGTGGACTATCATGGCGCCCTTCATATTTCCGAGAAAGATAAGCATCTCTCCTAAAAATATCAGTGACAAGGGCAGTAAGAGATCAAGGCCACTCTTGCTCAAATCCTCAGGCTTCATATCGGACCTACTTTCGCCAGATTCGATCACTTAAGATGAAATAAATAACTTCCCCTTGGCGACGCATCCCTTGCGAAAACCATAAACCGGCTATGCAAAACATTTATCAACATTATGCTGAGAAGTGATCCTGGGTTTTAGCAGCAGCGGCGTTCGCGAATCAGCTATTATCTAGAGGTCGAAATGGCAGGACAAGCTAGGAAGGTTATGGATCATGCGCTTGCATCTGGAAGGACTTACCTGATGGAGCACGAGAGCAAAGCCGTTCTGGAATCCTTGGGGATCTGCACCACCGGTGCAGGATTGGCAAGATCCGAAGATGAGGCGGTGAAACTATTCCACTCCCTCGCCTCCCCTGTGGCAATGAAGGTGCTCTCACCAGAGGTAGTCCATAAATCCGATGCCGGCGGAGTCAAACTCAATCTTGAAGACGAGGATGCCGTGCGCAGGGCATACAGAGAAATCATCAGAGATTTTCATGATATGGGACTGGTGGGCGTATCAGTGCAAAAGATGGCCAGGCCAGGGTTAGAGATCATCGTCGGCGTTGCAAATGATGCCACTTTCGGGCCAGTGCTCATGTTCGGCCTCGGCGGCGTATTCGTCGAGGTCCTCAAAGATGTCTCCTTCCGGTCCATTCCGATCACTGAGTCGGATGCACAGAGCATGATCGAGGAGACCAAAGGCTATGCCCTCCTCAAAGGATATCGAGGTCACTTGGCAGACATTGCAGCATTAAAGCAGCTTCTGCTGCAAATATCGGACTTCGTGATGAAGAATCCTGACGTCTCCGAGATGGATCTGAACCCCGTCTTCCTTTATCCGGAGGGATATACGGTAGTCGATGCCAGGATGATACTCGGAGAGCCAAGGGCCGAGGCTCCTGCATCTGCCAAGCTTGATTTGCACGACCTATTCTATCCAAAGAGCATTGCCGTCATTGGAGCTTCCGGAACTCCGGGAAAGCTTGGATGGAATGTCTTCACCAATTTGGTCAGCCACAAATTTCCAGGAGTGCTCTATCCCATCAATCCCAAAGCGAAGGACATCTGCGGCGTCAAGGCCTATCCTAGAATTAGCGCCGTCCCTGCGCCTGTGGATGTAGCCATCATCCTTGTGTCGGCAGGAATGACGCCTGATGTTGTCGAAGAGTGCTGCAAATGCGGTGTGCGCTTCATAGTCGTTGAGTCTGCGGGCTTTGCTGAGCTTGGAGCTGAAGGCAAAAAGATAGAGCTTGAGATGAAGGAGATAGCGGACAGATACGGCGTGCGTCTGCTGGGGCCAAACTGCTCAGGCATCATCAATACCCACTGCAGCATGGTCCAGTCCATTGGCCTGGTCGACGCTCTTAGCAAGGGCAACATCGGCCTCGTCTCCCAGGCTGGAGTGTGCGCTGCTGGAGTGCTCTGGGGGCTGAGGCTAATAATGGACTTCGGCATAATAGCCACCATCGGCAACAAGCTGGACATCAACGAGACGGATATCCTTGAGGCTGTGAGCAAGGACGAGAACATCGATGTCATCTGCATGTACCTGGAGTCTGTGAAGGGAGGACGCAGGTTCATAGACGTGGCCAGGCAGATCACCCTTGAAAAGCCCATTGTGGTGTTGAAGTCCGGGCGCACCGACGCGGGGAAAAAAGCAGTTGCATCGCACACTGCCTCTCTGGCAGGCAACGATCAGATCTTCAGCGCCGTCTTCAGGCAGTCCGGGATAATTCGCGCAAGAGATTACGAGCACATGTTCGGCCTGGCACGCGCCATCTCCAAGCAGCCCTTCCCTGACCGAGAGGGCGTGTTCATAATAACCTACGCAGGCTCTCTTGGGGTCATTGCCGCTGATGCCATTACAGACAACGGCATGCGTCTCTCGGAGCTTGAGCCCCATTTAAAGGAGCGTCTCAAGAAGCTTTTGCCGGATTATGTCTGCGGCATGAATCCCGTCGATTATACCTTCAGTCAGGATGCCGATATTGTTAAGAAGACGATAGAGATCGGGGTAGAGAGCAGTGATGTTGGCAGCTTCATCGTCGTGCTCCAGGCAGAGATCCTGGACAGCTATGTCGATGCCTTGAAGAGCATCGACTACAAGGGCAAGCCCATCATCGCCTGCGTGGCGGGAAAGGAGTTTGCCATGCAGGACGTCATCAAAATGGAGAAAGCGGGAATTCCAGTCTTCTCCACGCCCGAGGAGGTGGCTGATGCCCTGGCCATCATGTACAGGCACAATAAAAGGGTCCAGAAGGAGAAGATGAAGTGACCTCCGGGCTTTTTTTATGCCTCACCCATCAGCCTGTCCACCAGCCAGTGAGGCTCGAACTTCACAAGGTCCGGATAGGTCTGCCCCACTCCCAAGAATAGCACGGGTTTGCCTGTGATGTAGGCGATCGAGATGGCCGAGCCGCCCTTCGCATCCGCATCCGTCTTGGTCAGGATCGATCCGCCTATGGGCACAGACTCGTTGAAGAGGCGCGCCCTCTCCACAGCATCATTGCCAGCAATTGCCTCGTCCACGAAGATGAGCAGATCTGGCTTTGTGACCCTCACGATCTTGCGCATCTGATCCATGAGGTTTATGTTCGTGTGCAGCCTGCCTGCGGTATCAGCTAAGACGACATCTTTGTTGTGAGCTTTGGCATATTCGATGGCATCGAAGATCACAGCCGCCGGGTCGCCGCCTGTCTTGTGCTTGACTACCTTCAGCCCTAAGTTATTTCCGTGTACCTCCAATTGTTCAATAGCTCCTGCACGGAATGTATCGCCCGCGGCCAGAACTACAGAGTAATTGCGGTCCATCAAATATCTCGCAACTTTGGCAATGCTCGTCGTCTTTCCAGTGCCATTTACGCCAACGAATAGGATCTTGACTGGCTTTTCTGCTTTTGCGATGTACTCGTCGAAGTCCAGATGGTTCCTGGAGAGCAGATTGACAAGTGCATTTCTCAGCGCATCCTCGGCCAGTCGCCCCGTATCAGCGCCGATCTTCTTCTTTGCGCCGACCAGATCGGACTTGACCTCTTTGACTATCTCCTCTGCTACAGGCAGGGCAACGTCGCTCTCGAGCAGGGCCATCTCCAAAGCCCAAAGAGGCTCCTCCAGGTCGTGCTCCTCCAGGATTACCTCCTGCTCGAAGACAAGGCTCTTTGCCTTTTCCAGGAATGAGAATCTGTTCTTGGGCTTGGCAGTCTGAACTTCGGCTTTGGGGGAATCTAAAACAGGATGTTGCGCTTGCTCCGCTTTTTGCGCTAACTGTTTGTTGGCTGGCGGCTCATTGGCCTCAGGCACACGGTTCTCCAACTTGGCTCCAACCTTCTCGATAACCTTAGTGGAGAGTGCCTCTTTGAAGCCTGCGAGCTTCTCCTTGAACCGATTAAACAATCCCTTCGCTCCCTTGACCTTGACCCGGAAACTGCTGGCCCTCTTCGAACTTCTGCATCATGGCCTGGATCTTCTGCATCTCTTGGTCGACCTTGGCTAGCACCTCGCTAAGCTTTTTCGATCCCTCAAGGACATCTGCCTTTCGGGCCTGCAAGGTCTCCTTGGCCTCGGCCGCGGTCTTTTCGATGCTCACGCCCGCGCCTACGTTGAGAACGACCTTCTCCACAGAGGCGAGCTTGCCGTAGACGAATGATCCAGACCCAATGGGGACTAATATCTCCTGTCCAACCACTGCGCTATCCAGGGCTTCGACTGCGCTAACGGCGCGGTTTAGACCTTCGGCAGTCAACTGCGTCAGATTTATCTGTTGTATTATGGATTCGGCCTGAGCCTGGTACTGCTGGTATGCAGCCAGCAGCCTTCTGATCTCCTCCTCGCCTCTAGGAGAGCTACTCAATTGCCTTCACCTCGTCTATTTTGATGAGATCCCTCTTTAGGCCGTGTTCACTTCCCATGAGGGAATAGACCCATTCTCGAGCATTCTTTTCGCTCTGGCTCTCAACGATCTTGGTAAAGGGCAGCCATGTCTTGCCGACTATCCCTCCCCTATACTGTCCTTTGATTTCGAATCTGCTCATCGCTCCACCCCAAAACTCTTTGAACCATTTTTAATTAAACCAGGAAACCCAATGAATCCTCAATGCGACCCAGCTCCGGTCCCGAGGTCTCCATGCCTGCAAAGTATCCTTTGCTGTTGGCCAGCAGGCCTGATCCCACCAGCGGCGAGCCTAGGTTGACTGTGCCCACATCCACTGGCAGCTCGAAGAGCTTCTCCAGGACTGCGATCTCCTCTGCTGAGACGCGCGGATGCACGAGCAAGCCCTTGTTGGTCGCGACGCCCGCCATGCCGACGGTCTTCAAACCTCCAATGGTTCCCCTAACTACCTTGACGCCCAGGGTTTTAGCCACCGTCTCGCAGGCCCTTGCGGAAAGTCCGGGGTGAACCAGAGCTGCGTGATCGTTTGTCAAAATCACATTGCCTGCTGCATTGATCTTAGAAGGCAGCCTGGCCACTCGTCCATGCTCGCAGAGGATGCTGATCTCCTCATCGGTTGCATGATGAGTGATCACGAAGCCGAAGCTATTGGCAGAGATCAGGGAGCCAACCACAGCGCTCCCCGCAGCCAGCAGGCTCACCGCATCTACCTTTAACCCTTCCTGCAGAACTTTCAGATCCTCTGGTGCAACCTCGAGCGGAAGGAGGACCACCTTCTCTGTCGCCCTGGCAAAGACCCCCAGAAGGCTGCTGCCTGCAATCTTCAGCTTTTTATCGCTCGCCTGCAAACTCTGCCTCAACCCCGCCGTCCTCGAACTTGACCGCCCGAACTCTGACGCGCAAGGGTGGCTTACTGTCGCCTCTTGCCCAGATTGCCGCATTCAGGCCTGGATCGATCTTTATATCCTCTGCGGGGGTCTTCATATGCCTGGCAAGGTACTTGCGCACCTCAGCCATGGCCCTGTTGGACCTTCTGTAAATTGGAACTGACTTCACAACACCAAGGGGAATGGTGTAAACTCTCTCAGTCTCAGCCATTATCACGCCTCTAAAGTACTTCTTCTCCAGTGTCGTCTCTTGGGGTGCGTCACAACGCGCCTCATGGTCTTAACAATGACCCAGGCAGGCACCCTACGATTCTGATTGAATGCCTTGGCAAGCCTGATCTTCTTGCCTAACAATTTCTTGGACAATTCTCTTCCTCCGAATAACTCTGGTGTGTGTATGATTGGAGGGAAATATTCTGTCGACTTCCCTCTGGCCGTGCCTCTCTTGAAGCGCATACCTCAGGCCCACCTCGAAGTCCGAGGCAGGATGCCTCGTGGATGGTTCCTCCGCGAAGTCGAAATAGCGTCGTGCCATGGCATTGATGGTCTTTTTTCCAAGGCCTGCCAGGGGCCTGAGGTATTGCATGTGTAATCGGTCCTCGAGGCTTCGGATTGCGCTAAAGCTCATTTTCGGCGCCCGATCATCTCGCCTCGTTCCATCCGCCACAAACTCATGGGTCTCGGCCATCGTCTCTACTGCAACTTGATGAAAATAATTTAGAGCATCGTTTGGGAAACCCGTAGATAGAAGTATCTC
The DNA here is from genome assembly GCA_030372945.1 of Methanothrix sp. Classification (GTDB taxonomy): domain Archaea; phylum Halobacteriota; class Methanosarcinia; order Methanotrichales; family Methanotrichaceae; genus Methanothrix. Next base: position 9,192 of record JAUCQD010000074.1, read on the forward strand.
CAGGCTTCTCTCCAGGACGCCATTCTCGAAGACAACCCTCCTGTGAGGGTGGCCAATCTCAGCTGCAGCAGCGGCTGCCACCTTCCAGGCATCGTCACGGCCAAAGCTGAATGTGACAAGCTCAATCTCGTCGAAGAATGGTTCGAGGAGGAGCGTTGTCAGACCGCTGTCCTTCCCGCCGGAAAACAGGACTGCAACATTCATCAAATGCCTTTGTCGCTTATTTCCTGGTTATCGTGATGTCTCTCTTCTTGGGCTGGGCCTGCTTTAGGATTGCCTTGAGCTGCTCGTCGGTGATCGCACCCCGCAGCCTACCGCTCTGAGCGAGCATGATGAGCTGACCTTCGATCTGAGCGACGAACTCAGGCCGGGTCATGCGTATCGCATTCAGCCTCTCCCGGGCTTCGGGTGTGAGGATGGCCCTCATAACGGCAGCCTTTTTGGCCTCCAGCTCCTGCTGGGCCTGCTCTTGCTGAGCTGCCATCATCTGCGAATCCATCTGTTGCCTTTGGATCTGCTCCAGCCTCTTACGTCTTAATTCTGCAAGCTCATCATCAGCCATATGACTTTACCTCTTTTATGTCTATTCTGCGACAGATTCAGCCGCGGACTGAGCAGGAGAGCTCTGTATTTTGCTTCTTATCTTATGAGCCATATCGTCCAGGAATGCCTGGCCTTCGGGCGTCATTTGGCGCCCTTTCTTGATCTTCTTGACATAACCCGCCTTCTCAAGCTGCTGCAAAGCCTCCCGGACTACTGAGCCGCTACCTTTGTTGAAGTGTCCTGTAGCTACGCCCTTGCGGTGCTTTCCACCGTAGAAGCTTCGCAGACGTGAGACGCCTACAGGGCCGTCGATGTATATTCTGCGCAGTACAGATGCGCACCGCACAAACCACCAGTCGGGGTTTGTGGGCGGCATTTCCTTGTTTACCCCTGTCTTGGCAAATTCAGCCCATGCGGGCGGCACAACTTTGCCTGCCGCCTTCAACTCTTGGGCTACGGCAGCAATCAAGTCATGGGGAGGCACATCGTAAACAGTTGTCAAATCCTTCAATCCTCCAAGATGATAAGTAACAAACCAGAACCCTTACGCCGAAACAAGTATAAATGCTTTTTCAGATCTTGACTGCCAGCATCCTCTCGATCGACCTTCTTGCCCTTGATGCGATCTCCTCTGGCACGCTCACGCGTGGCTCCAGGGTCTGCAGTGCTCGCAGCACACTTTCCAGGTTTGTCTTTTTCATGTTTTGGCATATTGCCTTTTCACTGAGCGAAAAGAACAATTTCCCTGGATTTTCCTTCACAAGCCGATAGATCATGCCCACTTCAGTGCCGATGATGAACTCACGCGCCTCGCTCGATCGGACATGGCGTGCCATACCGGCAGTGCTGTAGACGAAGTCGGCCCGGTCTATCACCTCAGGCCTGCACTCTGGATGCACAAGGACTTGAGCCTTGGGATGCAATGCACGGGCCGCCATTACTTCGTCGGATGTGATGTTATCATGCACATAGCAATAACCATCCCATGGTATGATCTGCTTCCTGGTATGACGGGCAACATATGCCGCCAGATTCCTGTCCGGAACGAAGATCACCCGGCTTTCTTTCAGCGAATTTACGACCTGCACTGCGTTTGCGGAGGTGCAGCAAATGTCGCTTTCCGCCTTGATCTCAGCGGTGGAGTTGACATAACAGACGACGGCTGCGTCCGGGTAGAGCTCTTTCAACCCTCTGAGCTGCTCTGGAGTTATCATGTGAGCCATTGGACACCATGCGCCTCTCACTGGCAGTACCACAGTCTTTTGCGGCGATAGAATGGCTGCGGTCTCTGCCATGAAGTCAACTCCACAAAATACGATCACATCCTCGGACAGGCAGGCTGCTGCACGACTGAGCTCCAGTGAGTCGCCTATTTTGTCTGCCACATCCTGCACACTCGGCATCTGGTAGTTGTGAGCCAGGATGATCGCATGGCGTTCCTTCTTCAAAGCAAGAATCTCATCTATCATAATGATCGAGACGACAAAATCTACATAATACTATTATTTCAATCTATTTAATAGTTTTACTTAATACTATTAGCACAATTAAACTTCAATTGATCCCTCCGCGATCGCCTTCACCTTCTGCAAGGCCTTTATGGCGTCCTCCATCTTGAAATCCCTGCGTTCAGTGTTTATAAATTCACGAAACCTCTGCAGCATTTCTGCAGCCACCCGGCCTTCTGCAGCCTGCATCATATGCTCGTAGGTCCTCTCTGGAAAATAAAAGGACTGGGCACATCGGAAAAGCCGATCTCTAGTAGTAGTATCGATTATGCCTCTCTGCCAAGCATTGTCAAGGTTGAACCTGATATTGACCAGCGGCTCGGAGCGAGGCTCCCAGGTGAAAGGTTCGAATATGAGAGCCACTTCATCATCAGATACGAGCCGCCCTCTCTTATAGGCTTGATAGATCTGTCCCACGCCTTCCATGCCAAAAACATCCAGCTCGGATGCTCGCAGAGCCCCCATGCTTGAAGCGCCAATGACTCTTACTCCATGCTCAAGGGCGTAAAGGATCTCTTTGTGTGCCACTGAGCAGTCCTGGAAGAAGACGCCGTCGATGAGGCAGATTATGTCTGCACCATCCTTCGCAGCCTTGAAAAGATCTCCACGCTTGGCTGGTGGCCTGAAGTCCGCCTGCAGGATCTGCTCGGCTTTATCGCGAGGAAGGCTTGGTCCTAAGAAGACGACGATTTCTGGCATCCTTACATCTCTTGCCGACTCTTTCTCCATCCACTGCTGCGATCTCAAGGCCCGGAACTATAACTCTTACGACTGGGATCCCAATCTCCTCTCTCGTCAGATCCACTACCACAGCTCTGTCCAGCCCTGCTTGCTCAAGCTTGTGAAGCATGTATTTTATGTCCAGCAGGAAGTCGTCGCTATCGAAGGATTCCATCTCGCAGTAGTCCTTCTTTTCGCAGGCCTCAAACCAGTGCGAATTGAGTCTCTTTGTCCTTTCGTAGCCTATCTGCTTGCGGAAATCCGCCAGTGTTGTGTCCTCACGAGCTCCGTGAATCTGTGTCAATCGGCTTTGTGCTACCTCAGTCAGAGCCCTCAGCACAGCCACACTTGCGCAGGTATGAGTGCCCATGCCAGTCGTTAGCAGCGTCGGATCGCGCAGCCGCACATCATCGGCGACTGCAGCACAAGTTGGAACCCCAATATCGCTCGTGATATCTCTAAGATAAACATCGACCTCTGCGGTTGCGAATTTGTCCAGGAGAGACTTTGGCAGATCATCGTTGACGCCGTCAATTAGCGGCCCTGTATTGCGCGCAGCCTCTACTATGGCCCATGCATCTCTTTCGATGACCTCTGCCAGGCCGTGAAATATGGCTTCTTCCATCTCATTTCCGGAGGCAAGGCCGCTGGTGTTGGTCCTGAATAGGCGCTTGTAATCGGATGAAAGAGGATGGAAAACGGCGTTGGCAGGGACCATAATCTCTTCGTCATTCATAATGTCCCAGCCCAAGGTCCAGGGTATCTCGGCCTCTGCATCAGCATTTGCAGGCAAGATCAAATCCGCTGGATTGAGGGCCGTGCCCTCCATCTCAGAGAAGCGAGCAATGGTCAGCTTGCGATCTCGTACCTCCGCGGAGTAGCGCTCCAGGCCCTCCATCATTGCCGAAACCCTGGCTTCGGTCGGGGTTGCTCCTTTGCCGTTGTAGACTGAGATAGCACCGCGATCTGCCATGGGCCGGATGGATGAAAAAACGGGTATGCCTATTCTGTCCAGGTTGGTTATGTCCGCCACCCTGGTTATGCCTGCTGCAGGCATCTTGGCTTCTGCGCGGGCCATCGTCTCCTCTGGAGGCAAGGCCCGATGGGTATCATCCTTGTATCTTTTAATGCAGGACCGGAGTATCATTGTTCATCTCATGAGAGGCTATGGAATATAAATCCTATTCAGAGGAAGGGCAGAGGGTCTTTTTTCCTGTAGGCCAGCGTCTGGCAGTTCGCGACCAATCTCCCGTCTTCCCCTGTGATTTTTATCTCGCATGCCGAGATCCTTCGAGAACGACTCACCTCACGCCCCTTTGCAAGAAGCACCTCGCCAGGATTGACCGCACTGAGGTAGTTTACATTCACTTCCAGGGCCACAGCTACGGTTCCGTGTGAATTTACAGTTAATTCAAAGGCAGCGTCCAGGAGAGAGTAGATGGCTGCACCGTGAGTCGAGCCGAAGATGTTGTTCATGCTCTCTTGGGTCTTCATCTTCAGCGTAGCCTGGCCGGGCTCAAGCTTCACGACCTCTATGCCGAGAGATCGCGCGTAGGGCTCCATGGAAAAACGTTCCTTCAGGACCTGCAAAACATCGTTCAAACTTCATCCCTCTACCTCTGGATTATCTTCGAAATGGTTATATTCGCTCCGCTTGATCTAAGCTTATATGCCCTGCGCCCCTGGCAATAGGCCGGAGCCCATCTCCATAGAGATTAGCGGTTCTGCAGTCTCCATTATTCTCACCCAGGGTGCCATAAACATCTGGTTTGGAAGAAAATTCGACAAGTCCCTCATTGCGAAGATACTGATACTGATATCAAAAGTTGACTCGACCACTGAGCACGAGAAAGAGGTGATATGCAGCTTCGAGGAGATCAGCGAGTTTGAGAACAACGGCTATATCCTCAGCTCTTATGCCCGGAAAAAAGACAAATACAGAGCCGTATTTGTCGTTCCATTCTCAAACTCCAGGGCGCTGGAGATGTTCATTGACTCGGTCTCTTCGGACACAGAGAGCGAGGATGTGAAGATCACACTTTACTGGAGAGGTGGCAGAGTCATGATGAACATCATAAAGGAGGAGCTTGGCAGGTTCGATTGCTTCAGCATCCAAAATGTCGTATATAAGGAAGAGCTGAAGGGTGATGCAAAAGCGCGGGAGGAGCCATGAGATTTGCAAGCTGCACCGGGAAAATAGAGATTTCAGGCATAAGAAAGTGTTTCGAGGGAGCGCCTCCAGGGTCCGTGAACCTGGGCCTGGGCCAACCCGATTTCGACACGCCCATTCACATCAAGCAAGCTGCCATAAAAGCCATCGAAGATGGATTGACGGGTTACACGCCAAACTGCGGTTTTCCAGAGCTGCGCGCAGCATTGGCAGAGAAGTTCAGGGTTGAAAACGGGATCAAATGCTCTCCAGAGGAGATAATGGTGACCAGTGGCGCCAGCGAGGCCCTCTTTCTGACCATCGCTGCACTGGTGGATAGGGGCGAAGAGGTCTTGATGGGCGATCCTAGCTTTCTCTCCTATGCTGAGATGACCAAGCTGGTGGGCGGAAGGCCGGTGAGCGTGCCTCTCGATGAGGATCTCAGGCTTTCGCCCCAGACGATTGCGGCACATATCACCGATAAGACCAGGTTGATAATAGTAAACTCGCCCTCCAACCCGACAGGTTCAGTTCAGACAGAAGAGCAGATGCGCTCCATCGCGGAGATCGCTGAAGACAAAGACATTGCAGTCCTCTCAGATGAGGTCTACGAGCATTTCATCTATCGAGGATCGCATTTCAGCCCTGGACAGTTCTCCGATAACGTCATCACAGTCAATGCCGTATCAAAGACCTATGCCATGACCGGCTGGAGACTGGGGTATCTCGTGGCCAGGGGCTGTGCCTTGGAGCAGTTGCTCAAAATTCATCAATATGTTCAGGCCTGTGCCAGCTCAGTTTCTCAGATGGCAGCCCTGGCTGCAGTAACCGGGCCGCAGGACTGTGTCGCTCAGATGAGAGATGAGTTTCGAAGAAGAAGGGATTTGATGGTATCGGGCTTCCAGGAGATGGGCGTGGACCTTGTCGTCCCTGAAGGCGCTTTTTACCTATTCCCCCGTGTGGGTGACGGCGACGCCGTTGCCGCGCGCCTGAGCAGCGGAGGAGTTATCGTGGTTCCCGGATCTGCCTTCGGGCCGGGTGGAAGAGAGTACATACGTCTATCCTATGCTGCAGCACGCTCACAGCTTGAGGTAGCGCTAGCGCGTATGAAAGACATCCTTTAAATAGGAGAGTTGCATTCGTCGCAATGAGTGATGAAATGAAGGAGCAGGTTGAGGT
>JAUCQD010000075.1 GCA_030372945.1 Methanothrix sp.
TCACAGGCAGAGAGGACATCGTGGCGGATGGAGAACGAGTGGTATTGGTGAAGAACGGTCACCCCATGATGGCAACTATCGTAGGCACTGGATGCATGGCAACATCTGTGATCGGAACGTTCTCAGCCGTTGAAAACGACTTCGTGGTCGCAGCGGCATCAGGTCTGGTCTGCTATGAGGTTGCAGCCGAGATAGCGGCAAAGGCCGCGAGGGGACCGGGCTCGCTCAAGGTAGAGATGTTCGATGCAGTGTACAGCCTTGATGCAAAGACTGTGGAAAAGATGCAGAGGATCGAAACGTGAAGGGTTATTATTTTATTACAGACTCAAATCTGAGCCGCGCGGGCAACATCAACGACGTACAGCAGGCAGTCGCATGCGGCGTCGGAGCTGTGCAGTATCGGAACAAGGATGCAAAAACCCGGGAGATGTTTGAGGAAGCAGTCGTGCTCAGGGAGATATGCCGAGATGCGCTCTTTCTGATCAACGATCGAATCGACATCGCCCTGGCGACAGGTGCTGATGGCGTCCATCTTGGTCAATCAGACATGCCGATTGGAGCTGCCAGAAAGATACTCGGACCTGAGAAGATAATCGGCCTGACAGTTCATAACCTCGCTGAAGCTCTGGAGGCACAACGCCTTGGGGCTGATTATCTTGGCGTCTCGCCCATCTTTCAGACCAGGACGAAGGCGGATGCTGGAAGACCTGCTGGCATTGCGTTGATCGAAGAGATTCGTAGCCGTGTCAGCATTCCTTTGGTGGCCATTGGCGGCATAAATCATTCCAATGCAGCCGACGTCATCAATGCAGGAGCTGACAGCCTGTGCGCAATATCTTGCGTCGTTACCAGAGAGGATGTCAGCAAGGAGATAAAAAAATTTCAGGATTTGTTCAAAGAATTCGGAAAGTAGGGCCATCCTCAAGATCGAATCTCGAACGATTGCTCTCTTATGGAAAACCTTTATCTCCTAGAAGCCATTTCACCCATCAGGTCCGGAATGTGACCATTTAGGTTGAACCGGCAAAGGTGAAATGGAATGAAGTCTTTTTACAGCTATATCAGTGATGCCTGGTCCTCTCCTCGAGAGGGCATTGTTGGCGCATTGAGGCAGGACAGGCTCAAGGCCTGGCGCCAGGAAATGACAGTGCAGAGGATCGAGAGACCTACCCGCCTGGACAGGGCGCGGGCATTGGGCTACAAGGCCAAACAGGGCATCATCGTGGCGCGCGTGAAAGTGAGACGCGGAGGACGGCGCAAGTCCCGTTACGAGAGAAACAGAAAGACCAGCAAGATGGGCGTAAACACCATCACGATGGCCAAATCCATCCAGCGCATTGCAGAGGAACGAGCTGGTCGTCGTTTTCGCAATATGGAAGTCCTCAACTCCTACTGGGTGGCCGAGGACGGCAAGCACAAGTGGTACGAGGTCATATTGGTAGATCCATGTGCCCCAAGCATTCAGAATGACAAAGACCTCAACTGGGTGACGAATGACGTTCATAGGGGCAGAGCCGTCCGAGGCAAGACCAGCGCCGGTCGCAAGGGCCGTGGCCTGAGATACAAGGGTTTGGGCACTGAGAAGACCAGGCCCGGCATAAGGGCCCACGACGGCAAAGGAAAGTAAGTGATTGACCGAGTATCTTTCCGGGCTTTTGTGGCGGCAACTGAAGATGAGGGCAGGGTGCGCGAAGCACTTGGCATCTTTGTCCCCCTGGACAGAATCTCCTCAACTACGGCACAAGGTCATTTCGGAAATGAGATCAAAATCCTGGAGGCCAGCCTGAGAAAAAAAGATGCTCTGGCCTTTTTTCAAATTCTTCACGAGCAGCTTCCAAAAGCGGACCTGGCGCGGTTGCGCCGGGAGATCCCAGACAGATTAGAAGGAGAAAGTCACTTCCACCTCCGTCTGGACAAGCAAGCAGCTTATAAGGGTGTGCTCCGCCTGACGGAATCAGCTGATGCACTGGACGTTTCGGCCCTTGTCAAGACCTATCCTTCCAGGCGCGAGGAGGCTTTGAGGATTTTAAGTGAGCTCTTATGAGCTTTTACGAATGCATGAAAGCCTATCCGGAGGGCTCGGCATCGGCGAGCAGATTGGCCTTGACTGCCAAGCAATTAGGCTACGAAGGGCTCATAATCTGCAATGCTGAGCCTTCCAAGGTCTTCCGGCTGAAGGACACAGAACACATAAAAGGAATAAAAGTGATCTTGGGCGCAGAGGTCACAGCTACCAACCCAAGGGCCCTGAAGGGCAGCATCTCAGCTCTGCGATCAAGGTACCCTTTCCTGATGGTTTACGGAGCAACGGAAGAGCTCGTCAGATCTGCCTGCGAGGACCCGAATGTGGATATGCTGCTCTGCCACCATGATGCCAGGCGGTCCATGAGCATTGCCACTGCCAGAGCTGCCATGAAAAACCAGGTGGCCATCGGCTTTGATCTGAGCCCGCTGATGCTACTGCGCGGCAGCTCTCGCGCCCGCTGGCTTGAGGCTGCCCAGCGAAACCTCCAGATGGCCCGCAAGTTCGATCTCTCAACCATCATCACCATGCATGCCAGGTCCCACCTGGACCTTAAAGCCCCCAGAGACCTTCTCGCACTTGCCGAGGTTGTGGGCTTTGAGCCAGATGAGGCGCAAGCAGCCCTGATGAGGCCTGGAAGGCTAATTGAGCTTAATAGGAGGAAGTGGCTTGGGCCAGGAGTGGAGCTTCTTTGAGAACCAGGCTTCCCTCCCTTCGCCCCAGGAGGAGATACATGGCTTTTTCGCTGGAAGCAGAAGGCGAGATATCAACAGGAGAGCTGATGAAAGAGATCCACTCAGCTCAGTTCTCGCTCTTTGGCGACGCTGGAGCTTCCAAAAACAGGCTGAAGCTGATATCGTTCGATGGCCAGAGCGGCTTGTTGCGCTGCAGCCATGCCCACATACAGGAGACAAGAGCAATTCTGGCAACGATTTACTCCATAAATGGAATTAGGGTTTCGTTGCACTCAAAAGGTATCTCCGGAACGATCAAAACCGCTACAGAAAAGTATTTACCGCAACTAGGTAAGATATGTGCCGAAAGCTACAGAAGAAGAATCGAGCTGGATGATCTCACTGGGTGCATTATTCGCACCCATGGCCTAAAAGTCGATCTTTGCCCGGACGACCGGGATAAGGCTGAAAGGTCAGATACCCGATACCTGGGTCTGACTTCTTTTGATTTAAGTGGAGGACACGAGGATGCAGATGGCACCACAGATGGGTTATGATAGGGCTATTACCGTATTCAGCCCCGATGGCAGATTATTTCAAGTTGAATACGCCCGCGAGGCCGTTCGGAGAGGTACGACGGCTGTGGGCATAAAGGCAAAAGACGGCGTAGCTGTGCTGGTGGACAAAAGGATCACAAGCAGGCTCATGGAACCCAAGTCAATTGAAAAGATCTTTCAAATTGACACACACATTGGTGCCGCTACATCCGGCCTGGTGGCAGATGCCAGAGTCCTGATCGACAGGGCAAGGGTGGAGAGTCAGATCAACAGGCTGGTCTATGATGAGCCCATTGGCGTCGAGGCCCTGGCCAAGAAGATCTGCGACTTCAAGCAGCAATACACCCAGTACGGCGGTGTCCGGCCATTTGGAACTGCTCTCTTGATCATAGGAGCCGAGGAGGGCAGGACGCGTCTCTTTGAGACAGACCCGAGCGGAGCTCTGCTGGAATACAAGGCCACTGGAATTGGTGCAGGCCGCTCAGCTGTGATGGAGGTATTCGAGGAGAAGTACAAAGAAGACCTGTTGATGGATGAAGCCATCCTCCTGGGCCTTGAGGCGCTCTACAAGGCAGCTGAGGGCAAGGTTGAGGCGGCCACGACTGAGATAGGCATGATCAAGCTTGCCGACAAAAAGTTCTACAAGCTGACTGAGATCGAAGTAGCAGAATACGTTGACAGGATGAAGGCCCTGGTTGGGGGCAACAAGGACAAGGGAGTGAAAGGAGAGGCATAGAAGATGGTCAGACTGGATGATGCGGTTCCAGCGAGACTCAAGACCCACGGAACTACTTTCGAGGTCCTAGTGGACCCGGACGGAGCCCTCGCTCTGAAGAGAGGAGAGGCCGTCAATGTAGAGGACATCCTGGCTGTTGAGGATGTCTTCGAGAATGCCTCCCGTGGGGACCGCAGCCCCGAAGATGACCTCCAAAAGGCCTTTGGGACGACAGATGCCCTTGCGATTGCTGGGATCATAATCAAGAAGGGTGAGATCAGCCTGACCGCAGAGCAGCGTAAACAGTTCATCGAGAACAAACGACGTCAGGTCATTGAGATCATCGCGCGAAATGCCATCAACCCGCAGACCAAGACCCCGCATCCGCCAGCGAGGATCGAGCAAGCCATGTCTGAGGCACGCGTGAATATCGATCCCACAAAATCGACGGACGATCTGGTCAAGATAACAATGAAGGCCATCCGGCCGCTCATTCCCATCAGGTTTGAGGAGGTTGAGGTGGCCGTAAAGGTTCCAGCCACATATGCCCCCAAAGCCTATGGCGAGATCGCGGCCTTTGGCAAGCTCAACAGGGAGGCCTGGCAGAACAATGGCTCCTGGATAGGTGTGGTCCAGATACCTGCGGGGATGCAGACTGATTTTTATGCCCTGATCAACCGGCTGACCAAAGGGGAAGCTGAGACGAAACTTCTTAAGCATTGAAGAACTTTGGAATGGATCGCATGGATCGCAAGGTGGTAGTACCAGGTGATCTTCTCTCTGAGGATGCCAAGAAGTCAGGGGATGGCACTTACGTCAAAGACGGGCGCGTCTACTCCCTGCTTTATGGTCTTGCGAACTACAGGGATAAGATAAATGTCATACCCTTGGCCGGGAAGTACATACCTGCGCCAGGGGATAATGTAGTGGGTGTAGTGAAGGACATAACCTTCTCCAATTGGATCGTAGACATCAATTCGCCTTACGATGGGTTGCTGCACATCTCAGAGTTTCCAAAGAGGATTGATGCACAAGAGATGTCCAAATATCTTCGCATAGGCAGCTCTATCATGACAAAGGTGAAGGATGTAGACCCAACCATGAAGGTGGAGCTTACGCTGAATGACCGGAAGCTTGGTAAAATTACGACTGGCCAGGTCATAGAGATCAGCCACACGAGAGTTCCGAGGCTGATCGGCAAGGGCGGCTCCATGATCGGCATGTTGAAGAAAGAGGTAAACTGCAACATCTTCGTTGGTCAGAATGGAAGAATATGGATCAACGGAGGAGCAGATGATATGGATCTGGCTCTGAGGACAATTCACTTGATCGAGAAGGAGGCACACACCAACGGCCTGACAGACAGGATAGTGGCCTTTCTCAAGAAGGAAAAAGGAGCCAGAAGTTGATCGATATGGATGAAACTGATATATCGTTTTTCAAAGACGGACTGCGCCTGGACGGTCGAAGGACTGATCAACTTCGGCCCATAAAGATCGAGGTGGGAGTTCTGGCCAGAGCTGATGGCTCGTGCTATATCGAGATGGGCGGAAACAAAGTTATAGCTGCGGTGTACGGGCCAAGAGAAGTACATCCGAGGCATCTGCAAGAAGTCACCAGGGCCATTGTGCGCTACAGATACAACATGGCCTCCTTCTCTGTGGAGGAGAGGAAGCGACCCGGGCCTGACAGGAGGTCCTATGAGCTCTCGAAGGTGAGCCGCGAGGCTCTGGAGCCCGTGATCCTCACCAGCTATTTCCCGCGGTCGGTCATAGATGTCTTTGTGGAAGTGCTTCAGGCAGATGCAGGAACCAGGACTGCCGGAATTAATGCAGCAGCTGTTGCGCTGGTCGATGCCGGAATTCCAATGAAGAGCATGATCAGTGCTTGTGCGGCAGGCAAAGTGGCAGACACAATAGTCCTGGACCCGATGAAGGAAGAGGATAACTTTGGCCAAGCGGATTTGCCCATTGCAATGACCCCAAATGGGGATATCACCCTGTTGCAGATGGACGGGAATTTGAGCCCTGACGAGTTTCACATGGCAGTGGAGATGGCCATGAAAGGCGCGAGGGATATCTACGAGATCCAGAGGAAGGCATTGGTGGAGAAGTACAGCCAGCTTGAGGCTCCCGCGGTCGAGGTGAAGGCTTGTGAGTAGTGTCATCTCAGAGATCAGGAAGGACTTCATCTACAACCTGATCCTCAAAGGCGAGCGAGCAGATGGCCGCAACTTCGACCAGTACCGTGAGATCTCCATTGAAAGGGATGTGATCAAAAAAGCTGAAGGCAGCGCGCTGGTGAAACTGGGGTCGAGCCAAGTGCTCGTGGGCATAAAGATGCAGCCTGGAGAGCCCTTTCCAGATTCACCAAACCGCGGCGTCATCATCACCAATGCCGAGCTTGTTCCCCTGGCTTCGCCCACATTTGAGCCCGGCCCGCCCAACGAGATAGGCATAGAGCTTGCACGTGTTGTGGACAGAGGCGTGCGCGAATCCAAGGCTGTGGACCTTGAAGCGTTATGCATCGTTCCTGGAAAGCAGGTCTGGATCATCTTCATCGATGTGCATATCCTGGACGACTGCGGCAACATCCTTGATGCGGCGTCCCTGGGAGCCATCGCTGCGCTTCTCACAACCAAGGTGCCGGCAAGCAAATTCGGCCTTGGGGATGATTTTTTGCTTCCAGTGAAGGACATCCCCATAGCTACGACTGCCATTGAGTTCAATGATGTTCTGATGTTCGATCCTGACGTGGATGAGGAGACCATTGCCAACACAAAGCTGACTGTCATCACTACTGCGAACGGAAGCATCTGCGGAATGCAGAAAAGCGGAACTGGTGTGTTGAAGCCTGAGCAGATCTACCGCATCGTTGATATAGCATGCGAGAAGGCAAAAGAGATCCGGGAAAAGTTTCTGGAAGCATAAACGGAAGTAATACTTATGGTTAAGCAGACTACAAAAGGAAGGAAGAGCAGGTCGGCAGCCAGATTTGGTCCAAGATACGGTCGCAAGTCACGAAAGCTCGTCGGCGACCTGGAGGAGAAGACCAAGGCGTTGTATGACTGCCCCCAGTGTGGAAGGACGAAGGTTTACAGAGAAGGGACAGCCATCTGGAGCTGTAGCAAATGCGGCTACACCTTTGCAGGCGGCTCATTCATCCCCGAGACATCTTTAGGCCGCTCAGTACTGCGTTCTCTCAAAAAGACTCTAGAGGTAGAGTAGAAGATGGCCTATAAGTGCACCAGATGCAAGAAGACTGTAGAGGTCGATTACGAGTATAGCGGTATACGCTGCCCGTATTGCGGACATCGAATCCTGATGAAGGAGCGGCCCACTACAGTCAAGAAGATGTTGGCCGTGTGATGTTGGTCACCACCTCGCGAGACCCGTCAGCGAAGGCCAGGCGGCTCGGAAAGGCTCTGGCCTCATTCCTCTCAGTTCCTTATGCCAACAGAGGAAAACAGAGCCTGATTGAAGACGAGACCTGGCTGGTGGTGGTTGAGGATCACGGCAATCCCCGAGGGTTGGCCAAGCGCTCTCATGGCAAAGTGGAGCAATTGACCTTCAAGATCGCCCAAGAGCCTCCAATTCAGCGCCTGAAGAGGCGAAAGCCAGTGGTCAGGGGCACAGAGAAGGATGCACTGCCGGTCGCCCGGTTCTTTGAGCTGGACTGGCGAGAAGGGCCCGCAAGTGAGCTGCGCACTCTGTTAGTTGCATCAGGTCAGATCGATTTCGTGGACGAAGGCATTGTTATGTTCAGGCTGAAGATATGAAGGGCTGTGCACAGTTCGTCTTCGATACTGCCGAGCCGGAGATGGTTTATAAAGCGCTTGTTCCAGAACTGGACGACGAGCTTCATAGATCCAGGGTTGAAATGGTGCTTCGCGAAGGGTCACTGGCTTTGTCGGTTCGGGGCGAGGATGCAGCCTCTCTCCGGGCAGCTTTAAATACATGGATAAGGTTGGTCAAGATCGCGTTTGAGATGGTGAATTTATGAGTGGTGAATTGCCTCCGCAGATACAAAACCAGCTGGCTCAACTCCAGCAACTCCAACAACAAGCCCAGGCCGTTATGACTCAGAAGAATCAGATCGAAGTTCTGATCCGCGAGACAGAGGCGGCACTAAAGGAACTGGAGAAGAGCAGTGACGACGCGGTTATATACAAGAGCGTCGGCGAACTTCTCTTCAGAGCTGACAGGTCGAAGCTGATGGAAGAGCTAAAAGAGAGGAAGGAGATGATGGACCTCCGCCTGAAGACCATGGCCAAGCAGGAGGAACGCATCCAGTCTCGATTTACTCAGCTTCAGGAGCAGCTTAAGCTGACGCTCGGCCAGATGCCGCCTAAGGGCGGCTAAATCAGAAGCGGGCCCGTGGCTTAGCCAGGATATAGCACCGGGCTTCTAACCCGGGGGTCGCGGGTTCGAGTCCCGCCGGGCCCGCCTTATTATTATGGGGAGATTATGTGTGAACTTTCTGTGTATACCATCAAGGGCAAAGCTCGCGAGAAAGTGATGGACGGTGTTGTCAGTCTAGTTGTTCATAATGAAAAGGTGCTGCTTGAAGGCATCTTCGGAGATTCATTGGAAGTCGAAGGCAAGCTCGCCGAGGTAAATATCATCGCTCAGACTGCCGACATCATTGTAGCATAGACCTAATGCAAAGGCTTTAGGACAAAATCAGGGCTAATCCCCGCCAATTCATCGGATGGAGTAGTCACAACTCCCACCATTTTGGGCAAAACTTTTCAAACCAGGGGCAAGATGGGCGTCAGGTCTCATCATCCTGAGCCCTACAGTTCGACCTGATGTGCTTTACTGAATTGTAACCAATCAAAATGAATATTAGTATGAACATAGGTTTCTGCTTACGGCAGGATTCTCGATGAAGGACAGTGGCTTGGCTGGAGAAATACGGGAGCTTTGCCCAAACGAGCTTGATGCTGGCCCTGGGGTGATATGCAAGCGGTTTCAGACTTTTTGGGAGAATTCACCATCTGGGATGGCGATGATCGATAAAGACGGCAAATTTCTCTACATCAATCCAAAGTTCAAAGAGATGTTTGGGTACGATCTAAATGACATCCCCTATGGCAGAGATTGGTTTAGATTAGCGTATCCCGATCCTGCTTATAGACACGAAGCTATATCGACCTGGGTCAATGACCTTGAAGCCTCCAGGCCAGGAGAGATGAGGCCCAGGACATTTGAAGTTAACTGCAAAGATAAAACAAGAAAATTCATAAAGTTCGTGGCTGCCCAGCTGGTCGATGGCAAAAACCAGATCATTTGTGAGGATGTAACAGAGAGCATGCTGGCGGAAAAGGCTCTTCGTGAGAGCGAGGAGCGCTATCGTGCAGTGGTCGATCAGGCATCTGAGTCCATATTCATTTTTGATGCCGACACAAAGCTCATACTTGAGTCCAACAAAGCGTTCTGTGATTTGCTGGGATATGAGATCGAGGAGGTCACGGGGCTGAATGTCTGCGATATCGTCCGCCAGGATCGGCAGAGCGTTGATGCCAATGTTCAAAGAGTGCTGGCCTGCGGACGCAATTTCCTGGGCGAGCGACAGTACATTCGCAAGGATGGTTCGCTTGTGGACGTCGAAGTCAGCGCAAACCTCATCATCTTCAGCGGCAGAAGGATGATATGCGCAGTGGCGAGAGATATCACTGAGCGCAAACGTATTGAACAGCGGTTGCAAAAGGCAGAAGCTCAGTACAGGGCACTTTTGGAGCAGATTCCAGCAATAACCTACACTGCAGCTCTTGATGATGCCGGCACTACGCTTTACATAAGCCCTCAAATCGAGCCAATTCTGGGCTACTCTCCTGAAGACTACAAGGCAGATCGCGACATCTGGCGCAAAAGGCTACACCCCGACGATAGGGATCGAGTTTTAGCCGAATTGAAGGCCAGCCTGGCCAGCAATCGACCTTTTAAATCCGAGTATCGCATGATAGCTCGAAGCGGTCGGACGGTATGGTTTCGCGACGAGGCTGTTGTAGTACAGGATAGCACTAGCGAGCGTCTATTCCTTCAGGGGGTCATGGTAGACATCACAGAGCGCAGGCAGGCTGAGAAGGCGCTCATAGAGTCCGAGGAGAAGTTCAGGACGCTCTTTCATAGCGCTTCTGATGCGATCTTCATTCATGATCTCTCAGGCAACTTCTTTGAGGTAAATCAGGCAGCATGTGATCGCCTGGGCTACACACACGATGAACTGGTTCAAATGAAGCCCTATGACATAGACCCTCCCCAGATCGCACCTCTGGTTCGAGAACGTATCAATGAAGTGCTGCAAACGGGCCAAAAGGTCTTCGAGTCAGCCCAGGCAAGCCGTGATGGAACTGTCATACCTGTTGAGATGAATGCCCGTCTCATAGACTACAAAGGGAGAAAAGCGATACTTTGCGTTTCGCGCGACATCACCGACCGAAAGCGAGCTGAGGATGAATTGCGATGGAAGACAGCTTTCCTTGAGGCTCAGGTAGAGACCTCTTTGGATGGAATCCTGGTTGTAGACAATAAAACCCAAAGAATCCTTACAAACCAGCGGCTCTTAAACATGTGGAAAGTGCCTCAGCACATAAGGAATCTGAGGACAGATGAAGCTCTTCTTCAGTACGTAGCAGACAAGACCAAGAATCCCGATCAATTCCTTGAGAAAGTCAGGTATCTTTATAGCCATCAGGATGAAACCAGCAGGGATGTGATAGAGTTCAAGGACGGTATGGTCCTAGACCGTTATTCTTCGCCGGTTGTCGGCAAAGACGGCAAATATTATGGTCGTATATGGATTTTTCATGACATCACTGACTACAAACATGCTCTGGAAGCACTCCGTGAGTCGGAGCGGCGATTGGCGGATATCATCGACTTCTTGCCTGATGCCACATTTGTCATCGATCATTCTGGCAAGGTGATCGCCTGGAACCGCGCAATAGAGGCGATGACAGGCATAAAAGCGGCAGATATCATTGGCAAAGGCAATTATGAATATGCTCTGCCATTTTATGGCGAGAGAAGGCCGATTCTGATCGACCTTGTGCTTAAACCCCAGGAGGAGATTGAAAAAAGATATACCAACCTGAGGAGACTGAACGGCACTCTGGTTGGCGGCGCATATATGCCGACACTGAAGGGCGGAGGGATCTTCCTCGTAGGAAGTGCGGCGGCTCTTTACGATTCAGAGGGAAATATCTCAGGAGCAATCGAGTCCATTCGGGACGTCACAGAGAACAAACACGCAGAAGAGGAGCTAAGCAAGGCCAAGGAGGAGGCAGAATCGGCAATGCGCGCCAAATCGGAGTTCCTCGCAAATATGAGCCACGAGATACGCACTCCAATGAATGCAGTCATAGGTATGACTGGATTTCTGCTCAACTCGGACCTGGATCCTGATCTCAGAGAGTGCGTCGATATTATACACAGCAGCGGCGATGCGCTTCTCGCTATCATAAACGACATTCTGGACTACTCAAAGATCGAAGAGGGCAAAGGGGTGCTCGAGAACCAGCCATTCAACTTGCTTGAGTGCATTGAGAGCTCTATGGATCTGGTGGCATCAGAAGCTGCGGAGAAAAATCTCGATCTCCTCTGCAAGATAGATGATGATGTGCCAGAGAACCTGATGGGAGACTTCACTAGGCTTCGGCAGGTTCTCGTCAATCTGCTCAGCAACGCAGTCAAGTTTACTGATGAGGGGAGGGTATCGGTCACAGTGACCTCGCAAAAGAAAGCCGATCGCTATGAGATATGCATCACAGTCAGAGATACTGGCATTGGCATTCGTCCTGATAGGATGGGCCGCCTCTTTCAATCCTTCAGCCAGGTCGATATGTCCACGACCCGCAAATATGGAGGGACGGGTCTCGGTCTTGCAATAAGCAAACGCCTGATAGAAATGATGGGTGGAAAGATATGGGCCGAGAGTGAGGTTGGAAAAGGCTCAGCCTTCCACGCAGTCATCGAAGCATGCTCAGCACCAGCTCGAAGAATTGCTACAAGGCAGCTATTGCAGCTCCCTGCAGGGCAGCTTTCGAGCACCGAAGCTCGTGTGCGGTTGCTTCTGGCAGAGGACAACGCTGTGAACCAGAAGGTGGCCATGCGCATGCTCAAGAAGCTCGGATATAGTGCAGATTTGGTTGCAAACGGCCTGGAGGTATTGCAGGCTTTAGAGCGCCAGTCGTATGATATAATCCTGATGGACGTCCAGATGCCAGAGATGGACGGTCTTGAGGCTGCCAGAGCAATACGTCGTCTGCAAAGGCCGCAGCCAAGGATAATCGCCATCACTGCTTACGCTCTGGAAGGCGACCGGGAGAGATGTCTAGAAGCCGGCATGGACGATTACATAAGCAAGCCAGTGCAGATGGCGGAGCTCGCCGAGGTGCTTTGCAAGTATGGTCCGCAAGTTGACTTTTATGAAGAGCACAATCCTGAGAAGTAAACGATCAAGACCCAATTTGTACATTCTTGTGCTCACAGTCTCCTTGGCAGCTTTGGGTTGTTTGCAGCCAGTGCTAGCAGCGCAGGCTAACCTCAATTCAGTCGATGCCGGCAGAGTCCCGATCTGCGGATTCGAGGTGATTCACACCTATCCACATGACAGCTCAGCATTTACTCAAGGGCTTGCCTACGACTGCGGAGTGCTATATGAAGGAACTGGAGGGTATGGCCAGTCGACACTGCGCAGAGTTGATCTAAAATCAGGCAGCGTTCTGCAGCAGACGCGCTTGAGTGCTGCATTTTTTGGAGAGGGAGTGGCAGTCTGCAAGGACCGTCTGGTTCAGCTCACATGGAAGTCAGGCATAGGTCTGGTCTATGACAAGCATAACCTGACGCAGATCGGAGAGTTTCGCTATCAGACAGAGGGCTGGGGCATAACTTCCGATGGCAAGAGGCTGATCATGAGCGACGGCACTGAGACGCTGCATTTTCTAGACCTTGATACATTCGAGGAGCTGGGATGGATAAAAGTCAAGGCTGCAGGTGTGCCGGTCCAGGGCTTGAACGAGCTGGAGTACATCAAAGGCGAGATCTACGCTAATTTGTGGCCTACAAACTGGATTGCCATCATCTCGCCACAGACCGGTGAGGTATTGAGGACAGTCAACCTGAGCGGCATTCTGCAAAAGAATGACGCAAGAGGAGTGGATGTCCTAAACGGCATAGCATATGATCCTGAAGGCGACCGGTTATTCGTAACAGGAAAACTGTGGCCTAAGCTCTTCCAGATCAAGATTGTGACAGATGAGAAAAATAAGTAGCCGCTGGCAAAGAATGGTGACTCACATGGAATATCTCGCGGCTAAAATTCCTCTCCTAGTCGCTCTCACCTTCATATTTGAAGGAAAGCCTGACCTTGGCCCTGTATTCTGCAATCCTACCGTTCTCAAGCCGAACATCCAGCTCCTTGACCTCCGCGATGCGCAGATCTCTGAGCGTCTTTGTGGCTCTTTCGACCACTGTCTTGACTGCATCTTCCCAGCTCGTCGTGGACGTCCCAACCAGCTCAATTATTTTGTATACATCTCCGTCGACCATACGATTATCAACCCCTAAAATTCAATTAACTATTGGGTTTTATCATTGATATAATTTGCTAAGTGAACTGATCTTGAAAATGCCAGCAAAATTTTGAAATAACATACGATCTCCTTCTGCCTGAAGTCATGGTTTGAGGGGAGGTATCGATCTTGACCAATGCTGTGGGAATTGATGAGCTATCGGTGTACGTTCCCAGGCTATTTTTGCCTGCCGCAGGAGAGTTTTCCACTTCGCGAGGTATCGATCCTGCTAAGTTGATCCATGGGATCGGCATTGAGAGGATGGCAGTTCCCGATGCACATGAAGACGCTGCGACCATGGCGGCCATGTCGCTCCTGGATCTCATGCGGCGCGCCAACCTTCGTCCCGAGGATATCGGCAAGATCTATGTAGGAACTGAGTCAGCAGTCGATGAAGCCAAGGCCATTGGGACATATGTAATAGGCATGCTCGAGCAAATATACGGCAAAGGCTCCTTTCAGGATTGTCAAACAGTTGAGTTCAAATCAGCATGTATCAGCACCACTCAGGCGCTTGAAGCCCTGAGCTACAGCGTGGCAGCAGACGAGGACGGAAGAGCAGGCATAGCAATTGCATCAGATGTGGCCAAATACCCACTCCGCTCCCCGGGAGAGTACACCCAGGGCGCTGGATCGGTATCTCTCCTCATAAAAAAGAACCCTCGGCTCGTCGCCCTGGAGCAGATCTATGGAACATTTACCCGTGACGAGAATGACTTCTTCAGGCCAATTGGAGATGTCACTGCCGTGGTAAACGGAAAGCACAGCAACCAGTGCTACCTGGACGCCATGCAGGGTGCCTTCGATGCCTTTGCGAGAAAAGCCAGGGATAAAGGCATAATAAAGCCTGAAGGAGGGTATTGTGTCACCGACTTTTGTGCTCATCTGCTCTTTCATATTCCTTATCCAAGGATGGTCGAGTACGCATCAGCAGCCATATTCAGGCACGACTGGAGAGGACTGCCCCGCTGGAAGGATATCGAAGCAGAGGTCGGGCCCGAGCCACAGGCCGAAGCCTGTGAGTCTGCCGGGCAATTCCAGGAGGCAGATGCAGACTTTGCGAAGCGATTTGCCAGGTCGAAGCAATTCCTTCAGGCCTTCAGCACCAAAGTCAAGGACACGACCATCATATCCCGCCAGGTGGGAAACATTTACACTGGCTCCATCTACCTGGGCCTGGCAAGCCTGATCGAGAGCCAGAAGATTTTGCCCGGAGAGCGATTGTGCTTTGGTGCCTATGGAAGTGGATGCTCAGCCCTCGTCTTCTCTGGAATTGTCCAGAGCTGTGCGACCGATGTCCCTCTGAGGCAAATTTGCAAGAAGCTGGAGGAGAGAGTGCAAATATCGCTGAAGGATTATGAGAAGCTGCATGAAGGCAAGATGGAGAAGAGCATCATCCCTCCATCTGAGGAGTTCGCGCTGGTGAAAATAGATAACCAGGGATACAGGCATTATAATTACGCAAACTAGAATTACGCAAACTAGAGGCTAAAAGCTCAGCGCGCCTTTCGGGCATGCCTCAACGCAACGCCCGCATTTTATGCAGTCGGGCATCTCCAGGATCTCATTTACAGGCAGCTGCATGGGACAGACCTTCTGGCACTTGCCGCATTCGATGCACTTCTTTCTATCTACCACAAGCTGGTGCTTACTTCCTCCAATGGCTCTTTGCAGCGTTCCCATTGGGCAAAAGGAGCACCAAGCCCTGGGCGCGAACGCAACTCCGAAAAGGATTGAGACAGACGTGGTCAGGATGCACATGGTAACGAAGACCATTCCAACTTTATCTACAACGCCCTGCGTCTGAATTACGCGGAAAACCATGAACCCCATCAGGGCCACGAAGATAGGAATCCGAATCCACATGCTTCTAAAGGTTTGCGGGATCTTAGCTTTGCGGCTGATTGGGGCAATCCAGAAGTCCGCGAAGCTTCCTCTGGGGCAGAGATTGCCGCAAAACCACCTGCCCCTGAAGGGGGCTATGATCATCAAGCTGGCAAAAACAAGCAAGAGAAAATAGCCAAGCTTCGGATAGAAGACTCCGCCGATGGATACTATCAGGACTATGATTCCAAGGTATGGTGTAATTTTGAGCATAGCGCAAGATCCTCACTGATGGCTGCCAGAAGCCTTTTCTAGCTCTCTTCCTCCAGCTCCCACCCAAGTCGCTCTCTTATTATCAAGTAGCTCATCTCCGGCGGTATAGCTCCCGCCTCGGTGCAGATCAGGTCTATGTACTGGTGGGGCGTGACGTCGAACGCAGGGTTTCGCACCTTCACGTGCTTGTACCGGGAGATATCAGGCAAGACCTCCTCAGGCTCTCGCTCTTCGATTGTGACCAGCTCTCCCAAAATGGTCTTGGGGCTGAACTTGTAAGTTTCTGCTGCTACCATGAAGCTCGTTCTGGCCTCGCGGGCAGAGAGGGCTATTTGGGCAGTGCCTATTTTATTCACCAGTGTGCCATTGGCTGTGATCACATCAGCACCTACTACCACCAGGTCGACCTCGTTCATGACGCTTCTAACCGCCGAGTCAACGATCAATTCGGTCTCGACCCCTATCTTGTCAAGCATTCCGATTGTGGTGATGCCCTGAAACCTGGGCCTCGACTCTGTCGCTATGACTTTGACCTTCTTTCCTGCCTTGTGCGCAGTGCTTATGACTGAAAGAGCTGCCTGGGAGTTGCAGTGAGTCAGCACTGTGTCGCCGTCTCTTATCCTACGACTGCCGATCTGACCTATCCTTTCCACAGCTTTTCTGGAATTCTCTATGAAGCGATCGGCATTTTCTATCACCGCCTGGCGGGCGGATTCCAGGTTGCTGGCTTGATATTTTGTAACCATTCGTATGGCATTGGAGAGCGAAACTGCTGTTGGCCTGGTTCTAAGGAGCACATCGGCGGCCCGCTGAATCTCTGAGTTGAACTCTTCGAGGCTCTGGACTTGCAGACCAAGGGAAAAATCCCTCAAAGAGGCAGCCGCAGCAGTTGCAATCCTGCCTGCGCCTCTGATTTGCATGCTGCTGATCTTTTCTGCTGTTTTCAGTACCTGGTCCATGGAGGTCGTCATCCCAGTCGTTTCGGTGGAATTAGGATAAATCAGTTTTCCATGTACAAATAGATCTTATAACAGACAAAAATTATTAATAGATTTAGCGCCCCCTTTTCAGGGGAGCTGTCGATGGAGGAGAACGACCAAGAGTTCTTGCGCGCTCTGCATGAAGAGAAGATTCGAACTCAGAATGAGCGAGCAGAGCTTGTCACCAGGAAGCTGGCTTTCATCACAGTCCTATTCGGCCTGAGTTCAGTCAACCCTAAAATTATAATTTCCGATATCTGTTGGCTTCTCTACTTCGTTCCACTCGTCGCTATCAGCTACGATCTTTACATCATGTCTGCTGATTCGAGAATAAAGCGCATAGGCATCTTCCTCGGGAAGCATCCAATCTCCTCTGCTGGAGAGGCTGAGCGCGAGTGGGAGCAATTCTGCACAGAGTACCGAGATGGTCTGGCTCCGTCTGCCAATATGTTCTTTTCAGTAATAGTAACCGTAGGTGCGGCAGTCTTCATCAGGTCACAACTGACTGAGACTCTTGGATATTTCAAGCTGTGGTTTGCCTTCTGGCTGGTAGCATCGCTTGCTACTATCGTTATTTTATGGGTCAGGCATAAAGAGCTGATAGAAAATATAGGAAAATATAAGGCCGCTTAAAGGCTTTGATCTCGAGAAGAACGACAGCGTTCTAGTAGTAATAATGATAGCGATTATAGCTGTTGATAGGAGAATTGTTCTGTTAGATCTGAATGGGGCCTCTGATGAGATTGTGCTGGCCAGCCTTGGTGTGATCATGATCTCGCTTGCCGCTGCCTATTATCTAGTGAAAAAAATTTAAAGTTGATTAGTTGCCATGCGCAATTTACGACCAGATCAGTTCGTTTAAGATATATTTTACTTAAAAAATAATTTGACTTCACACACTATGGTGGACTTTTGGTTCGGAAGACATTATATGCAATATTTGTCTTACAATAATTGCTAACTAAAAGATAATAATTCCTGTGATCGATAAAAACATTACGGACTCATGGAGTGAAGGCATATGATGAAGAGAAGCAGGCATGTAATTGTTTCGCAAATACTGGATATATGTCGAGGCGGAGCCAATAAGACCAAGATCGTATATCAGGCAAACCTGAACTTCAGAACAGTAAATCCTTATCTTGAGCTGCTGATAGAAAATGAGCTGCTTGCGGTGAGGCGAGAAAATACCCTGATATACGAAACGACTGAACGAGGAGCAAGTCTGCTGGACAACTTCAAGCAAATCAATAGTCAACTGAATGAACTGAATGTGGCAGAACAGCAATGACCGGCCTAATCCTCTCCCTCAACATGCCTCTTGCACTCCCCTCCCACCTTCGCAGCATCATTTTTACCTAACACCTTCGCCACAGCCTCGATCGCCTCCAGGTACCGCACGATCTGGTCAAGCCAGCCTATCAGGTCTCCCTGGTAGGCGTACATCCCGTATCTCTCTTTGAAGTGCTCGATGATCTCCTCTGGGCTCTTTCCATTAATTCTCAGATCCAAAATTCGCAGCGAGATGA
>JAUCQD010000076.1 GCA_030372945.1 Methanothrix sp.
ATCTGGTCAAGCCAGCCTATCAGGTCTCCCTGGTAGGCGTACATCCCGTATCTCTCTTTGAAGTGCTCGATGATCTCCTCTGGGCTCTTTCCATTAATTCTCAGATCCAAAATTCGCAGCGAGATGAGCTTTTGCGGGCATCCGCAGTAGGGCGCTTCCTTGCAGGTGCAGCGCAAAAAATCCCTGGAAAAGTCAAGGCAGTACCTCTGAATCCTGTTCTCCAGCTCTCTTAAGTCTGCGCTTCCAAGCAAGTCCAAGAAGGAGCCATGCAGCGCTCTTTGAGAGATCTGCATGCGAAGCTTAGTTGAGATGCGATCTGCAAACGTGAGATAGAGATCCTCGAAGCCTTCCAGATCCACTGCCACCTCCATTGGCGGCCTGCCACGGCCAAGCTGCTTGGATATCTGCACAACCTGCTCCGAGCTCAGAAAATGAGCTGCCGCTGCCGCTCCAAGGCGTGTTGGCTCAATGCCCAAAATGAGCCCCGCACTCTCCAGAGACTTCAGAGAGCTATCTAAATCATCCAGCCCCAATGTAAGTGAATGCAGCTTCTCCAGTTCCTGCCGCGAGCGGGCGACGACCGCATTGGCCAAGACCTCCTCCTGCTGCTGTGCCTCGTCGAACTCCGGTGACACGTCCTCCATCTGGCCGTGCAGGAGCGCTAGAGCTATCTCATCCTCAGACTCGCCTCGCCCAGAAGAAAAGCGCCGGCCAGGCTCGGCGAGGATGTACACCTGCCCCTTGTCATGGTAGCCAGGCCTCCCGGCGCGGCCCAGCATCTGATTGAACTCGTGCACATTCAGCCATTCGATGCCCATGGCAAGGGACTCGAAGATCACCTGTGAGGCTGGGAAATCCACCCCTGCCGCAAGAGCCGCAGTGGTCACGACTGTGTGGATCCTTCCCTCTGCAAAGAGCTCCTCGATCCTCTTTCTCTCAGGATACTGCAAACCCGCATGATAAGCTGCAGCGCCTGGAATGGAATCTGCCAAGTTGTAGCAGTTCTTGCGGGAGTTGGTGAAGATTATGGTCTGGCCATGGTAGCCTGTGCTAGATCTCAGGCTTTGGGCCTCTTTGGAGAGCTGCCGCAATAGCTTGCGCTTCTCAGCCCCCGAAGAGAAGATGAGGTGCCGCTCTATGGGCACGGGCCTGACCTCGTACTCTATCAGCGTCGCTCCGAGGCGCTTGGCAAGATACGACGGATTTCCGACGGTGGCCGAGAGGAATATGAACTGCGCTTGGGGAGCTACCATTTTCAGGCGCGCTATCAATCCCGCCAGTCGATGGCCGCGCTCCGGGTCCTCAAGCATGTGTACCTCATCTATCACCACAGTTCCGACCTTGCCAAGGGATCTTTCTGTCCTGATCACCTGGTCGATCCCCTCGTAGGTTCCAGCTATGATATCGGCATTCAAGCTCTGTGAAATCTTGCGCCCCTTGCCCAGGCGAATGCGGCTTTGGCCCACCCTAATCGAGATCTGAAAGCCCAGGTCTTTATACACTGAGAGCTGATCGAACTTCTGATTTGCCAGAGCGACGAGCGGAACCAGAAACAGCAACTTGCCCTTGCCCTCCAGAAGTCTCTTTATCCCCGCCATCTCACCGATGAGGCTCTTTCCTGTAGCTGTAGCAGATACTATGAGCTGGTTCTGACCTTCAAGCAGGCCTGATTGCACAGATCTGGACTGCACTGGCAACAGGTGAGTCAGCCTCTTTTGCAGCAGTTCTTTCAGAGATCCGGGGAGCTTGACGCTCTCAAGCGTTAGCGTCGGCTCCTCGCGGCTTGCCTGGATGGTGTCAAACAGCGTTAGCTCCGGCTCCAGTCTCTGTAACGAGAGCAAGCCGACAACATCATCGAGGCTCCGTCTGGCCTTCAGGATCCTGGCTAAATGTGCCTTGGCAGCACGCCCCAGGTGGCGGAAATTTGCCTCACGCAAGAGCTCTGCTGCAGCACAATTTTCGCAGATCCACGTGCCCTTGTAGGCTATCGCCTCCTTGCTAACGAAAGTGACTTTACTCTGCCCAAGACAGTGGTTGCAGACGCTAACGAAACGATAACCAAGCTGATAGGATTCCAGAAGCCTGATGAGCTTCTTTTCCATCTCAGGCTCGCCGCGAGCAAGATGGATGGCTTTGGCCTTGCGCAGCATCCGGAGGGCGTCTTCAGGCGGAAGATACCTCTCGGCCTGCGATTCTTTCTTCACCAAAAACTTGAAGACCCTTGGGCCCTGAGGCATGTCCTTCAGCCTCAGATAGCCCTCGAAGAGCGTCTTGTTTTTGCTCTGAGGCAGTAACAGTATCCTGGACCGATCGGCCACAGCCAAAACTTGAAAAGTCATCCTAAAGTGAGATCCACAAGCTCATACTTCAGGCCCTCTGACTCCAGCCGAGTGAGCAGGCCTGGAATCTGCTCGTCGACGCTGACGACCACTGAGCTTATGCCGTGGTAGGCAGCCTCCACTGCAAACTCCCGAGCTCCAAAGAGAACATCAGGTTTGCGTCCTATCTTTTGCAGCGCGACAAGTGCCTCGATGCCAAGACATCCTATCATCTTGCCATCGGACTTGTCTGTTGCAAACTGTCTTTCCAGAAGCGACAAGTCCACCTTCCGAGAGCCGCCTATCTGCACTCTCGGCACTTTGCAGACGGTGACCGATCCCTCCACCAGGCTGATCAAGCCACGCAGGTCGGATATGCCGACGTCCTCACCAGCCGTAGCATCGGCGATAACGACTCCATTTGCCTCTATGCCATCTTTTTTATTGGCATACAAAAGGCCGCCGCGCATCTCAAGAGAGACGCGCTCTCCCTCGCGAAGATCGACCTCAGCTAAAGCCGTCCAGACAGATACGTGACTTATGATCTCCTCCATAACCACTCGAGCGTAGCGCTTCAGCTCGGCGGCACTCTCAAGCAACCACTCCACCCCTTCCTTGGTGATGCTGTAGCGCATCCGCCCATCAGTGGTCACCAGCCCATCTGCCACCAGCTCCTTTATGTACTCAGAGATCGCCTGCGGCGTGACGCCCAAACTCTCTGCCACCTCTTTTTGACGAAGGTTGGGCTGATGAGCGGCGATCTCAACTAATATCTGGAAACGTGAACTCTCTCGTTTGCTCTGCAGGACGTTGGCCATCAGAAATCCTCTTCATAAGGCTCAATGCGCTGGCCCCTGACGGCCAGCTTTTCTGCTCTTTTTGCGACACCGCGGATGAAGATCTGGCTCAATCCCAGCTCCCGGGAAAGATTGGATAGACTGTTATTTCCGCCCTGAACCATTTTTTGCAGCTTCTCTGTCACAGACCGCAACTCCTCATCGGACATGAATGTGAGGCTGATCAGCTCGCTCAGGTCCTCCATGGATGCCCCGAAGTTAGCCTGCACCCGGGAATAGGTGGATCGATACTCCTTCTCGGGGCTAGCACCGGGCTCTGGCACCCTCCACTTGGTCTCAACAAGGCCGCTCTTGCGAAGCAACGCCACGCTCCTGTGAACGCTCGTCTCATCCCCGATAAGGGCCGCAAGCTCCCGCTCAGTATGCCAGTCTTGGCTTAGCTCATCGAAGACTTTTTTATGAACATTGGAGCCAAAGGCTTGAAGCAAAGGGACCAGATCTGAAGGATCATTGATGATCCGCGTTCTCTTTCCAGTCACGAAGAACCTCACACTGGTATTATGTCTCTAATTTGATAAAGCTTTTGAGGAGCAGTTAGCCGATTTGGTTGCTCTCAGATCAACCTGACAGTCTCCAGGTTCATTGGTGCCATGGTCGGAATCCTGTACCTCTTGTAGATGGAGCTTGCCAGATCGAGGCAATTGCTCTCCTCGCCGTGGTTGGTCAGGACCCGACCGGGCTTTGGATAGATCCTGCGCATGTACTCCATCAGCTGCTGCCGATCAGAGTGACCGGAGAAGCCGTCGACCGTCGTTACATCGAGGTTGATCTTCACCGTCTGGGTCTTGCCCTCGACTGAGAGAGGCAGCTCCTTCCAGCCCTTCTGGATGCGCCTGCCCAAAGTGCCTTCTGCCTGGTAGCCCACGATCACCAATGTATTTCTCTCATCAGGACCAAGCCGTTTGAGATACTCGAGAACTGGCCCGCCATTGAGCATGCCGCTCGTCGCCAAGATCACACACGGCGGACCTTCTATGATCTCAGTCCTCTGCTTTGGCGACTCCACCTGCACAAAGCACTGTGCCAGGAATGGATTGATCCCTTTATGAAATGTCAGATCTCGTAGATCGTTGTTCAGGTACTCTGGATAAGAGGTGTGGATGGCTGTAGCCTCGTAGATCATGCCATCCAGGTAGACAGGCACCTCTTCTATGACCTTTTTGCGGATGGCCTCCTCCAAAACAACCATGACCTCCTGGCTGCGGCCAACTGAGAACGCTGGAATGATGACTTTGCCGCCATTCTTGATGGTGTCTTTTACGACTTTAATCAGGTTCACCTCAGCCTCTTTCCTGGATGGCTGAAGGCTGTTGGCGCCCCCATAAGTGGCCTCGGTCACCAGCGTCTCAAGTCTTGGGAAGTTGCATACAGCCGGATCAAAGAGCCTTGTCCTCTCGAATTTGAAGTCACCTGTGAAGGCCACATTGTAAAGTCCGTCTCCTATATGGAAATGCGCAATCGATGAGCCTAAAATGTGTCCGGCATTGTGCATTGTCAATTTGGTGTCGGGCGCAATGTCCGTCACATCACCGTAATTGAGAGTTATTGTATGCTTGAGAGCCTCACGGATCATGCCGGAGTCGTAGGGAAGGCGCTTGCCCTCTCGCCCGGCCACCTCGATGTAATCCAATTGCAGTAGTACAAACAGATCCCTGGTGGGTGGTGTGCAGTAGATGGGCCCTTCATAGCCGTACTTGTAGAGCATGGGCACAAGGCCAGCATGGTCCAGGTGAGCATGAGTCAGGACCACTGCATCTATCTGATTCAGTGGATAGACCTCTGGCACATAGAGGTAAGGCGTTGCGGAGTCATCAGATCCCACATTTATGCCGCAGTCAATGATGATCTTGGACTCCGGGGTGGACAGGAGCATGCAACTTCTGCCTACCTCGCGGCATCCTCCCAATGTAGAGATACGAACCCACTGGTCCTTTGATGCGATATCTCTGTGAATCTTACGGCCCACTGTGCGCAATATATTCTTGCGCTCCGATTGCACGCTGCGCAAATAATCCTTGATATTGGCGATGGTCGATGAACGCACCGGTGGTGTCCTGACAACCTTTGGCGTCCAGCCTATCAGCTTGGTTATCTCGCGAAGCGTTGCACCGTGGCGACCTATGACGAGGCCAGGCTTCTCAGCCTCTATCTGCACCTCGCCAGTCTCTCCGTCGAAGTAGTAGTTGGTCAGGACAGCTTCCTTTGGCACGACCTCCTGGATCTTGGTTATGGCGATTTCGGGATCTGCCAGCACCTTCAGGTCAGGCCGGACCACGACTCTTTTGCGCAGCTCCTTGGCCAGATTGCGAATGATCTCGCCGTCGTCCGCCAGCTTCTTCGGGTCATCTGTGTAAATGACAAGCTCTGGACCCTCGAACTCCAGCCCAGTCACATTGATGTCCGGAGGCAGCTTGCTTTGCACTTTGCGTTTGAGCTCAAAAAGTACTTCTTCTACAGACAAGGGAACACATCCAAAAAAGATTAGAGCTGCTTCATAATCTCCTGAAACTCAGGCTCGCCTACCTCCTCATAAGTATCAGTGATTCTGACGAGCTCTATCCTGTCGCCTGAAGCAGAGTCTCGCTTCATGGCGTTGTGAATTGCCCTGGCGGCCAGCACTGTCCCTTCCTCGACGCTAAGGCCCGGCTTGTACATGGCTTCTAACACGCCATAGGCCACAGGCGATCCTGAACCTGTGGATACGATCTTTCTCTCTTCGATCTGGCCGCCCAGGGCGTCCAGCGAGTAGATCTTTGGGCCATACCTGTCTACGCCACCCATGATGAGCTGAACCATGAAAGGATAATACCGCCGAGATGATAGAATATTGGACAGCATTGACGTTATGGCTCTGACAGTCATACTCTCGCCCCTCTGCATCTTGTAAAGCCGCGCCTCGACCTGAACCATTCTGACCAGTGACTGAGCATCTCCCACAACCCCTGCCGTAGTCAGCCCCACCAGATCATCGACCTGGTAGATCTTCTTGGCTGTGCTGCTGGCTATGAAGCTGCCCATGGTAGCACGGCTCTCCGATGCAAGGACGACACCTCCATCGCAGAGTACACCTACCGTGGTTGTACCTTTGAACACCTCGACCATTTAACTACCTCAATTAAAATCAGAAAACGGACAAGGGTGTTGTTTACTTCTGCGATATATATACTTTCCGCCGATCAAATCAAGGCCGCATCAGATCAAGATGTAAAGCAAGGGCATAACGAACCTTAGAAATACGAAGGGGTTCAATGAGATCTTCGTGTACGACCTAGCAGACTGGATCTACAGGTACTATATCTATCCAATAATTCACGACACTAGCTACAACCCAGTGGACACAGTTACTTGGGCGATCATTTTGGGCCTGGCAGTCCTCTGTTTAGTGAGGCTATTTCAGCATTTCGACCTGAAGATGGATGAGCGGCTTGCACTTTACACACTCCCCTTTGTCCTGGCAGGCTCAAGCCTCCGGGTGATCGAAGACGCAAGGCTGGTCTCGCCTCCTGCAAGCTACCTGCTAATAACTCCTCTGATATTCTTCGTGGTCTTCTTTGTAGCAGCGAGCTGCCTTCTGCTGGCCAGAATGATTCTGGGAGCCGAGTTTTACAGAGCCTACGCGGCCATTGGCCTCGTCTGGACCATGCTAAACCTGGCACTTCTCACAACCGCAGGATTTCAAAACCTTTGGGTCATCCCAGCAGTCCTCTTGCTGGGCTCAACCATTACGGCAGGCATTCTTCTAGTACGCCGCAGGCTAAATTGGCTGAGGTTCTTGGACGATAAATTCAACCTGATGATCATCTATGCCCATATGCTTGATGCAAGTTCGACCTACATCGGTGTGGATTGGTTCTCCTACTACGAGAAGCACGTCGTGCCCACTTTTCTAATAAACCTGACAGGCTCATCTTCGATCATGTATCCGCTCAAACTGCTCGTACTCCTCCCGGCCCTGAGCATTATAGACAGGTCGATTGAGGACCCATCTTTGAGAAATTTGACCAAGCTTACTCTGATCATCCTGGGCTTGGCACCTGCAGCTCGTAATGCTTTGAGACTGGCTTTGGGAGTATAGGTCGTGCATGCATTCAAAGACGAGCTCTTGTGAATCTTTAGAATGAAATATGAGATGAGCGCTGAGCTGCCTAGTCC
>JAUCQD010000077.1 GCA_030372945.1 Methanothrix sp.
TACAGTGCTGATCAGACCTACATGGGCTTGCTATTCTGGAGATCTTTTGCACAGTGGCTGGGCGGCATGGGAATAATTCTTCTATTCATTGCCATCCTTCCTAGACTTGGAGTGGCCGGCCGTCAGCTCTACCGTGCAGAGGTACCAGGACCGGAGAAGGATTCTTTGACGCCTCGAATCAGGCAGACAGCAAGGGTGCTTTGGGTGGTGTACATACTCATGACTGTGGTAGAAATTGTGCTCCTTTTCCTGGCCGGGATGCCTCTCTTCGATTCGTTCTGCAATACATTTGCCTCCATGGCTACTGGCGGTTTCTCGCCAAAGGGAGCAAGCATCATGGCCTACAATAGTTGGATCATCGACTCGATCATCGCTCTTTTTATGTTTCTGGCCGGGGCCAACTTCGCCCTGCACTACAAGGTGCTCACATCCGACAGAAAAGCCCTGTTTAGGGACCTAGAGTTCAGATTCTATGCACTGAGCGTAGTGGCAGCGACATTGATCATAGTCCTCTGGGGTGGATTGGAGGGAGATATCTTCCGCAAGATACAGTTGGCAGGCTTTCAGGTAATTTCCATCATGACCACCACAGGCTTTGCCACAGCGAATTTCGATCAGTGGACGGCTGCGTCCAAGTTCGTGCTGCTGCTGCTCATGATCATAGGTGCCTGTGCAGGCTCCACTGGCGGAGCTATAAAGGTGGTGAGGATATTGCTGGTATTGAAAAGCGGATATCGAGAGTTATTCCATGCGCTGCACCCCAAAGCTGTCATTCCTGTACGGCTTGGAGCATTTCCAGTGAGAGATGAGATCCTCAGACAGAGCAATATCTTCGTCGCCTCTTATTTGATCATCTTCGCTGTAGCTTCTCTGCTTTTGGCAGTCATCTCTTTTGACGATCCTCACATGAATGTCGAGACTATCATCTCGGCAGTGGCCACCACCCTTGGCAATGTGGGCCCAGGCTTTGGCATGGTAGGTCCGATGTACAGCTTCGCAGACATCCATCCAGCGGGAAAGATTCTGCTAATCTTATGCATGTGGATTGGCAGGCTGGAGGTTATGACGGCCCTAGTTCTGTTTGTGCCGGAGTTTTGGAAGAAGTGATGGGATTTTCGCCCTCCTCCTGCGAACGATACTGCCTCAATCCGCTGAAATGCAGGATCTTAACTTTGACCGATTGAAATATATTGCAGGCCGCAATGATGTAATGCTGTCATGCATCGTTCGAAGAAAATGTCTGGCCTTGGGCTTTTGCTAATGGTCTTAATCGGCTTGTGGGTTGTGACCTCTGTGGCCAGCAATGCAAATGCCGCTACAGGAGAGGGCTCAATAAGCAATGCTGGACCCGCTACAGATAATTCGTCTTATAGCAACTCAACGGTCAGCTATAAAGGCCAAAACAACATCTCCAGCGCACCCGTAAGCCTTTTGGTGGGGAGCGGTTACTACTCAAACCATCCCATTTATTACAACCTGGGAATTGGCAGCAACACCCAGGTTGTGGATTCGTATTCGTCAACGTCCATGCGCCATGATGTAGATTTCGCACGCAAGGTCGATGGGGAGACTGAGTTTTCGGCATCAGAGAGCAGCATCAGCAGTTATGGCCCGGGATACTCCACAGTATCTGGCACAGCCAAGGCCCATATGCGTATCAATGAGAATGTTACCGATGGAAGAGTTCAAATTGGAGTGCATTCAAGGAAAAATCCCTCTCTGGAGATCGATGAGGAGTATGTTGGGACATACCATATTTACAAAAATATGACACTGTCGTCGCATTACACCCTCGATGCAAAAATTTTCGACTGCTGCGCTAAAGGCTATTTTGGTCTTAATGGGCTGTATCGTCTGCCTCACGTCAGCGCCGATAATATCTTTAACTACAAAACCCATTTGAATTAAATGGATAATTATGCTCTTCGAAAGAATTATATGAAGTGGTCTGGCGCATTATTCCTACCTGGTCGGCGACAGAAATGACGCTGTGGTCATCGATCCCAGAAGAGATTGCGAGGTCTACATTAAAAAGGCATCGTCCGAGGGCATGAGGATCGCCCACATCCTCGAGACCCACCGCAATGAGGATTATTTCGTTGGCTCTGTGGAGCTTGCACTGCGCACAGGTGCAGAAGCCTGGCATGCAGACAGCCAGTTGGATTACAGGTACGGAAAAGCTGTGCAACCTGGCCAGAGGTGGAATGTAGGGCGTCTTGTGATAGAGGCCATTCCCACCCCAGGCCACACTCCCGGAAGCATGAGCTATCTGCTCCGAGACCCTGCAGGCATTGCCTGGATGGTATTTACAGGAGATGCGCTCTTTGCCGGTGAGGTGGGACGCATCGACCTCCTGGGATTGGAAAAAGCCCCAGAGATGGCGGGTCTGCTTTACGACAGCATCTTCCAGAGGCTCTTGCCCCTGGGCGATGAGGTCCTGGTCTGTCCAGCACATGGGTCAGGGTCCGTCTGCGGCGAGTCTATAGCCGAGCGTCTCTGGACAACCATCGGCCTGGAGAAAAGACATAACCCTCGCCTTAAGCTGAGAAGCCGAGAGGAGTTCTCAGCTGACCTGCTCAAGAGCAAACCGGAGAGGCCTCCATACTTCAGCATGATGGAAAAGGTAAATTTGGATTGCGAGCCAGCACTTGGTGCTCTTCCCAGACCAAAGCCGCTGGCTCCGGATGATTTCGAGAGCCTTTCAAAAGAGGCCCAGATCCTGGACACCCGCATGGAGTTGGGGTTTGGAGCTGCGCATATTCCTGGATCTCAATTTATCTGGTTGAACGGGCTGGCCAGCTTCGCAGGATGGTTCCTCGCCTACGACAGACCTATTTTTCTGGTCACCGAGGCCAATGAGCCTTGCGAGCCGTTCCGCATTCTCATAAGACTAGGCTTCGACAACATCGTCGGATATCTGGCAGGAGGCATGCTCAACTGGCATATGTCTGGAAGGATGTCCAACGCAATTCAGACAATAACAGTGCAGGACCTCTGCAGCCTGCTGGACAGAGAGGAAGAATTATGGATTCTGGACGTCAG
>JAUCQD010000078.1 GCA_030372945.1 Methanothrix sp.
GTCTTTTCTCCAGCTACAATGCATCTTGGCTGGACGCACAGCTCATCCGGGAGGCCAGCCAAAAATCAGGCGCCAGCTTTGCATACATCGACCGCAAGTCCCTGCGGTCCGCTGACCGTTTGCGCATTGTCTCAGTTCTAGAAGATCTGGGATTGCCAATATTGCGAAGCGCAGAAATTCGCGCCAAATTCCCTCTGCCAGAATGAATTTTGTTGTTTTCTTATCTTGTGTTGTCCCAATTAGACATAATCAATAACACATTTATATATGAAAACATGTTAAAGTAACATAAAAATGATTGAAGATGGGATTTCGATGGGAAAAATCCAATATTTGCTGACAGCCTCAGCCCTGCTTTGCATATTGTTTTCGGGGGTTGCGCTTGCCGATGTCCAGTCTCAAGACAGGATTGGTACCGTAGATAAACTTGTCATCGGAACCACCGACCACGTGGAGGATTTGAATGTCGATGATAGCATATTCAATACCTATCGGGAAGCATTTATCACTAAATCTCTGATACGCACTGATGCATCGGGAAATTATGTGCCTGCACTTGCAGATAGCTGGGAGACCGAAGATGCCAAAAAATGGGTCTTCCATCTGGTCAAGAATGCCACATGGCATGACGGTGTGCCAGTAGTGGCTGCGGATCTCAAGTTCTCCCTGGAGTACCTGCCAGAGAAACTTGGAGGTTCCAACTGGAATATCATAGAGTCAGTCGATGCCCCAGATGACCAAACACTCGTAATAAATCTCAAGTCGCCAGATGGAAACTTCTTAAACAACCTTCTCATGCTCAGAACAGTTCCAAAACATGTGTTCGAAAAGATAGCAGACCCCAAGAAATTCAACGACCCCGAGTGTGCCATTGGCTGCGGACCCTATAAGTTCGTAAAGTTCGATAAGGCTGCAGGCCTCCTCAAGTTCCAGGCCTATGAGAATTATTACGAAGGCAGGCCATCAGTGCAGGAGATAGACATTCGCATGTTCAAAAATCAGGAGACCATGATGATGGCTCTGCAAAAAGGCGAGCTTGACACTGTATACATATACTCCGGCGGCATCAGCTACTACTATGTGCCTCAGCTCCTGAAAAATGCTGATCTGGAATTTCAGCTCATCAAGAACACAGGCGTTCCAAACGCCCTATGGTTCAACCTGAATAAGACGCCCTATAACGATAGCCGCTTTCGCGAAGCAGTCAGCTATGCCATCGACTACGAAGAACTCAAAAATCTCTTCACAGCCGGATATGGTCGAACGCCAAATGCCGGATTCATACCGGACGGAAACCTGAACTTCGTCCAGACAAGGCCGCTAGTCTATAATTCCAGCCATGCGAACTTGCTCTTGAATGCCACTGGGCTCGCCGACACAAACGGAGATGGATTCAGAGAGAGGGCGGACAAAAGCCCATTGCAGCCGCAGATCCTAGTCAAATCCGACAGCGACAGCGTGCGACTTGGCGAGATGCTCAAGAAATATTTCAACGGCGTCGGCATTGATGCCCAGATCCATGTGACGGACAGCAGCGGCTTTTGGGATATCGTGGACAACAAAGATCACGAGATGTTCGTGAGTCGGACAACTCCCTGGGGAATGATGATGGAAGCCGGGTATGCCACGGGCTACATGGACACGAGGAGCAACGGCTGGCCTGTGCTATCCGATCCAATATTCACGAAACTTGTGGATGAGCTTTTGGTCTCATCCGATGATAAGGCGACCGCAAAGCTCGCAAAGTCAGTTCAAGAGTACTATGCAAACGAGCTTCCTGCAATATCGCTCTACTGGAATGACTATGTGCAGCCCTACAACAGGAGATGGGAAGGATATGTCGCAAATCCGATTCACGGCATCCTCTCCTACGAGACGTTCTTTGGGCTTCACCCAGCCTGAAAACCATATCTAGAGCCGGCATTCTTTCCGGCCCTATTTTTTTAAGATCAGCTCCTGAGAGATCGTGTTGACCTCTTCAATTGTGACATTTTCCACAGGAGTTATGCTGCCGAAGGCGTCCATCAGCAGCGTTCGTCCATCCTTTCTTTTAGCTGCGAGGATATTCTTGGCCACTAAAAGACGATCTTTCGTGCCATCCTCATAAACATACACTGTGAACTCGCACATCAAACATCACCCAACATGCACTTCTTTATTCTGAGGATATCGCTCAAGGCCGAAGCCCCAGGAGCATTGTCCAAAAGCAATGCACCCTTTTTATCTGCCTCTATCACAGCCCTGTCATAGCACACAGACAGAATCTGATCTGCATTGAGATTAAGCTCTTGCACAGCACAGCTGAGATCCTCATCTACTTCCACCTTATTTACAATTGCTATTTGCCGCTTTACGCCGAGATCTTTTGCCAGCCTCAGGCCATGTTTTGCCACTTCAAGCGATTTTGGCGTAGGCTCTGTGATTACAAAGGATATATCGAACTCCGATGCCAGGCCCCTGCCAAAGATCTCCACTCCTGCTTGAGAGTCAATGAATATGAAATCGTTCTCATCTGGGCCAGACGCCAGATAATTTACAAGCAATTTTACCAATGAGATGGGAGCGCACAGACAACCTGCACCTCCGAATGGAATCGTCCCCATCACAATCAGCTTTACTCCGTCACAGGCCTGTACTATGAATTCATCGAGAGAATCATCTGTGTCTTCTAATCCGTGGTTTGCATGCTCGTCCACACCGCCACCAAGCTTCTCTTGGAGAAGAAATTTGTCTCCTGCTAAGGAGACGACCTCGGAGATGGGGATGCCAAGAGACATGGCCAAGTTCATGCTTGGGTCGCAGTCTATTACAAGCACTCTGTAGCCATCCCGAGCCAGAAGCCTGGCAAGGTTAGAGAGGATTGTAGTCTTGCCAACGCCCCCCTTCCCCGTGAAGATGATGCGCTTCATCTGGCCACCATGACCAGAGTGTTGACGAAGACGGACTCATCGAACTCCTCACAAACCTTCTTCGTCTGATCTACGTGCCTGGCCAGGAACATCCACTCTCCATCAGAGGTAATTGGGATTTTAGCCAGGCCCATCTCGTCAGTCTTGGCAGATGCCATCTCCTTTCCCTGTCTCTTGGAGACCGCTATGATGCCCGCAGATTTAAGCGGCCTGTCCTCGTAAAGGACTGTCAACTCGGCATCTTTGCCAACCCTGCAAAATGGCTCTTTTGGTACGATCTCAAGTATTCCATGCATAGGTCGGCTGCTATAAGATCCAGCATTACCCACTGCGACTATGGTCTTTGCCATCTGGTGATACGCGCCAGCGTAGATCACATCCTTGAACTTAAACTTGGGGCCTTCGCTGTAGCCCTCCTTGGTCTGAGACCAGATGGCAGTTCCCATATCCACATAAGCCGTATAGTAGCCGTCTTTTGGGGCATTGAACTTCATAAAATGATGCTTTTCTCCAGGCTTCAATGAGGCCACTCCCTTGCTTCCGTCTGGCAAAAATACGTGGGGCACAAACCTGCTAATATCTCCCACACCATCTTGCTGCATATTATGGCCGAAGACCAAAGATAGTTCCACATTCCCATCATCTATTCCAAGATTTTCCAGCCAAATTTCGTGGCCATTAATCATCATATACAACTTATTCTCTTGCATACTTATCCCCTGATGCATCTCTGTACATAACCTGCAATACATTTTTTGGCTATTTACTGATAAATCTTTCGATAATCATATAATTTAGTATGTTAAATCTTCGATCAGATAAGAAATTATTAATACTAAATATCCAGACTATTGAGAGTAAATGTGTAACAAGGGTGATGAAACCATGAAAAGCTCATTACAGCTACTGGCCTGCTGTCTCATTCTCCTCTGCCTCTCAGGCGTAGGCTTGGCGTCACAATCTGAGAGCAGTGGTAGCCCGGAAAGGATCTCAAAGCTCACAGTCGGAACAATAAACCAGATCAATGAGGCCAATCCCTGGGATTACTACTTCGGGGTGTACAGCATGATGCTCAGCCATCAGGGACTCGTTAGGTTCAACAATAACGGTGATGTAGATCCCGAGATTGCAGCATCTTGGGACACAGAAGACCTGCAGACTTGGACATTTCATCTGAGAGATGATGTCACATGGCATGACGGCCAGCCTCTCACTGCGCAGGATATAAAGTTCACAATAGACTATGACCTGGAGAAGGATCCTCTGAGCAAATCCTACATCGGAACGATCAAGTCAGTTGAGGCGCCAGACAACAAGACGGTTATCATAACACTGGAGAAGCCCGACTATAACTTCCTCAAAACAATTGCAGTGGTGAAGGTGATCCCGGCGCATATATTCAAGTCCGTAGCAGAACCCAAGAAGTTCAACGACAGAGAAGCTGCCATTGGGTGCGGACCATACAAGTTCGTCAAATTCGACAAGGATGCAGGGACAGTCACCTATCAGGCAAACGACAGATACTGGGGTGGAATGCCAGCCATAGATACCATCGAACTGAGGATGTTCAAGAATCCAGATGCATTGATGCTGGCCTTCCAGAAAGGAGAGGTAGACCTGCCTTATTACTATTCCAAGGGCATCAGCTACTATTATGTTCCAAACCTTCTGGATAACAAGGATATCGGCATCGAGGTCTATCCTGAGAGGGGCATCACAAACGTCTTGTGGTTCAATACAGCCAAGGAGCCATTTGACAATAAAGAGCTTCGATCGGCATTGAGCTATGCTTTGAACTATGAGGAGCTCAAGAACATGTTCACTGCGGGATATGGCACTTTGCCAAGCGCGGGATGGGTTCCAAACGGCACTCTTTACTACACCAAGACCCGAACATTGACGTATGACGCAAACAAGTCCAGATCGATGCTGGACGACCTGGGCTTCAAGGATGTTGATGGCGACGGTTTCAGAGAGACGCCACAAAAGGAGAAATTCCAGCCTAAACTGCTCACCAGAAGCGACCTGCCTGACAGCATACGGGCTGCCGAGATGCTCAAGAAGTATTTTGCTGCTGTTGGCATAGATGTCAAGATCGATCTGGCAGATAAGAGCACCCATGGAGAGATACTGGATGAGAAGAAGACTCACGAGATGGCACTTGCCGGAACTACCTTCTGGGGCATGATCATGGGCGAGGGCTACGGATCCGGCTATACAGACAGCAGATATTATGGATGGTCGATGGTCGATGATCCAGAGTATCAGTCGATAGTCGACAGCCTTAGTTCAACCCAGGATAAGGGAAAACGAGAGGAGCTTGCAGCGAAAATTCAAGAGTACTATGCGGAGCAGATGCCTCAGTTTGCAGTCTATTCCTTGAACATAATACAGCCATACAATGCCAACTATGCTGGCTGGGAGTACAATCCTCTGCATGGCATCTTGTCTTACGGCACCCTCTTCAAATTGCACGAGGCCTGAAAGAAAGGTCGCCTTTTGCTAGCAGGGTGAGATGAAATTGAGTGAGGCTGGAGGCAGGAGATCGTATTTCCTGGGCAAGCTTATCCGGTACAGTCTCACCCTTTTTTTAATACTGTCTCTCAACTTCTCCCTTCCCAGGATGATGCCAGGAGACCCAGTCGTCAATCTTCTCGGAGACGAAGCCCTGCATAACGATCCAGAGATGATAGAAAAGCTGAGGGCGGAATTTGGTCTGGACAGGCCCATGCACATCCAATACACAGACTACCTGCGGTCTTTGTCCAGGCTGGATCTGGGCTACTCCATTCATAAGAGCCACAGCGTCGCAGACCTCGTGGCTTACAGGCTCTTCTGGACTGTTGTGCTGGTATTTCCTTCAATCGTCATAGGTGCTCTTCTTGCCCTACTACTGGGCTCCCTCGCGGGCTTCAAGAGCCAGAGTCGATCGGATCTCGTGCTCACCGGCCTTGCCCTCTTTCTTTACACCTGTCCGCCATTCCTTCTGGCCATGGTCCTGGTAAGCGTCTTTGCATTTCATCTGGGACTGTTTCCTCTGGGAAATTTGACATCGGGAGGCAGAACAGGGGTCGAATATATTGCCGATGTTGCCTGGCATCTATTCCTACCAGTTGTGACTCTTTCCTTGCTCGGAGCCAGCTACAAGTTCCTTGTAGTAAGAAACTCCGTTGTGCAACTGCTGGAGGAGCAATTTGTCCTGGCTGCGAGGGCCAAAGGCCTCAGGGAGATGGAGATCCTAACAGGCCATGTTATCAGAAATGTCCTTCCGCCATTCATCAGCATGGTGGCCCTGAGCTTCGGCTTCATGGTATCCGGAGCCCTGATAGTCGAGATCGTCTTCTCCTTGAACGGCATGGGGACTTTGGTTTACGATGCAGTTGTTGCGCGAGACTACCCTGTGATGCAAGGATGCTTTCTCGTCCTGACTGTATCTGTGCTGGCTGCAAATCTCATAGCAGATATCCTGTATGGCATCGCCGATCCTAGAATCGGCAGGACAAGCTGATGTATGATGATTTTGCACGATAGAAAACGAATTCCCTACAAAGTCTCGCCCCTGAGATTGACTGGATGGCTCATACTGATCTTCTTCTTGCTCTTGGCCCTGCTGGCGCCATTCATTGCTCCTCAGGATCCATGCAAGACCGGCACGCCTTATCTCCCGCCAAGCCCGGATCACCTTCTTGGAACGAACGACATTGGCCAGGACATACTATCAGAGCTCATCTATGCATCACGCGTGTCACTGGCCATCGGGCTCTTGGCCGGATTCATGTCTATCGTCATAGGCGTTGCAGTGGGGCTATTGGCAGGCTACTTTCGGGGCTGGGTCGAAGAGCTGCTTCTGGCCATTGGAGACCTGGTTCTTCTAATTCCCGGGCTTCCCTTGATGATCATCCTGGCCGCATATCTAAGCCCTAGCATGTGGAACATCATACTTGTGGTGGGCCTCTTGTGGTGGTGCTCCACAGCGCGCGTCGTGCACTCTCGCGTCCTGCAACTGCGCAATATGCCTTTTGTCGAGGCTGCCAGGGCTCTTGGCTGCTCGGACAGATATATAATTCTTCGGCACATCCTCGTCAATGCCAAAGAGATCGTTTACGCGAAGTTCGCTTTGGCTGTGGCCTCGGCCATGCTCACAGAGGCATCCTTGAGCTTCATTGGCCTTGGCGATCCGCTGAACATCAGCTGGGGCGAGATGATCCATTTTGCCTTCTCTCGAGGAGGATTTGCAAACGATATGTGGTGGTGGTATCTTCCGCCAGGTCTGCTGATCTGCGCCTCTGTCTTGGGATTCGTGCTGATCAGCATGGAACCAAATAGCAGGAAATTTTTGGAGCTATAGAGCGATGCCTACCTGTTTGGTAATTCTCGAGAATATAAATCTGTCAACCGTAAGGTTAATATTCCCTTGAATTCATACGTCAAACGCCGAGTATGATAACGACAGACGTATGGTAACGACAAATATGTGAAAGAGAGGGGTTAAAAAATGCAAAGATGCTGGCACGCGCTCCTCCCCAACCTTAAAGAGGGGGTCATGCGCGCTGCGACGAAGATGGATCTGAAATCCATAATTATCCTAATGGCTCTTGCAATCCTCTTTGTAAGTACTCTGTCACAGGGCAACGATACAACCTATACGAACAATAAGGCAGACTACTGGTACAAAAGGGGCCTTGATGCGTCTGGAAAAGGAGATTATGAAGATGCACTGGCCAGTTATGATAAAGCCATTAAGATCAATCCTGATAATGCGGTTTATTGGGACGGAAAGGCCGCTCTTCTTGCATCATTGTCCATAAAACAGAAAAACCCAGCTTATTTAAACGCTTCAGTGCATGCGTATAATAATGCTATTGAGCTGTATAATGAATCAATCAATAAAGATCCAATGAATTTTAATCTTTACTATTATAAGGGCCTTGCTCTCAGCAGCAAAGCCTTCGTATTGCAAAGCAAATTATTCAATATCACTCAAAATAAAGAAAACGCCACAGCATGCCTTGAAGAAGCCATAAGATCGTATAATCATGCGGTTGAGATCAACCCTAAATATCTGACTGCTTGGAAAAATATTGGCATTGATCTGTATTTTTTAGGGAGATACAACGAATCACTAAAAGCATACGACAAAGCCATAGAGATAGATCCGAACTATGGGTTGGCCTGGTATAACAGGGGCCTCACACTTCATAAAATTGGAAAGTACAATGAGTCCATTGTGGCATATGATAAAGCGCTTAGGATATTCCCGGAGAGTGCAGCCATCTGGTACAGCAAGGGAAATTCTCTGTTAAGTCAGGGAGATTACAATGGCGCCATTGACTGTTATGAGAAAGCCATCCAACTGAATCAATCCTATGCTGAGGCCTGGTACAAGAAAGGCGTGGCTTATCAGGAGCTTGGCTACTACACTGTCTCAAATGCTTCTTTTGCCAGGGCAAGCTATCTTGGTTACACAGCATGAACAATGAGTTTTTTTAGCTCGTGGATGCACTCGAAACATCTATACTTGAATAGCGATGAGCATGCCCTCATGGACTACCCATTCAAGAGAGGATTCAAGCCTGACATAGACAGGATTCGAAATGTCCTTGAGGAGATGTTTCCTTGTGAGATAAAACAGGAGGACGGCAAGCTGCTATTCAGCTACGGGGCAATGAAGAGCGTTGCCGTCTGGATAGAGAACAAGAGGCTATTCGTCGTCACTGAATCGGCCACAGATGTTCCGGATGATGTTGTGTTGGATACTAACAAACGCTACAGAGATTTTCTGGAGGGCGCTACTGGCTACACCGCCAAACAAAGGCTGCAGATGGCAAAAAAAGAGGTCTCGAAGGGAAGCGAGGACTGAGGGTCAATGTTTCAATAAATGCTCAGCTTTCCTTTCACGAACTCTTCCACCAACTGGTCAGTGCCTTCCAGCATGTAATCGAGGATTGAGTCAACTTGAGATTCCAGCGATGGTGTAAGCTGAAGGCCTGATATCCTCAC
>JAUCQD010000079.1 GCA_030372945.1 Methanothrix sp.
CTGACACTTCTCGGGTCTGCGGGATTACTGTCAGGTATTGAAAAGTACTCCGGCAGTATTGCCAGGCAGCGGTCATCGAGCCCGAAGTTTATGGTTCACAACACCGCCCTGATGAGCTCGTCAGACACTGATTCTTTCGGTGACATCCGGAAACATCCGGAAAGATGGGGAAGATATGTTGAATCCGCTGTGGGCGCTCATCTGTTGGACGGCTACAGGAAAGGGTATTACAGTCTCTTTTACTGGAGAAAAGGCAACAAGGAAGTTGATTTCGTTCTTGTCCATGGGGAAAAGATCCTGGCACTGGAGGTGAAGAGTGGTGCTGCAGACGACAGATCAGGCCTGGCAGCTTTCAGAAAGGAATATCCTCAGGCAGCAGTGATGCTTGTCGGGGAGAGAGGAATACCATGGCAGAAATTCCTCAGGATGGATTCATCCTGCCTGGTCTGAATATGCTGATTATCAGCACCTCACTACTGCCTGCTGCCTCCCCTTCAAGCCGGCTGCTTCGCGTAAATGACCCACCGGGTCATTTGGAGACGCACGCACCTCTATTGCCTTGCAATATTCATGCAGTAAATATGTTTATTTATATTACCTTTGCATATTAATTTCTAACACCGGTAGCCATGGCAGAAAAGACAAGATACTCGGATGAGGAGCTGGAGGAATTCAGGCAGATCATCATGGCCAAATTAGACAAAGCCAGGAGAGATTACGATGTTCTCAAAGCAAGCATCACGCATGAGGACAACAATGATACTATGGACACCTCGCCCACGTTCAAGGTGCTGGAAGAGGGTGCCACCACCCTGTCTAAAGAGGAGGCCGGCAGGCTTGCCCAGCGGCAGCTGAAATTCATTCAGCACCTGCAGGCTGCGCTGGTCCGCATAGAGAACAAGACCTACGGCATATGCCGTGAGACGGGTCAGCTTATAAGCAAGGAGCGCCTTCGTGCCGTACCTCAGCATATGCCGTAGGTCTTGTTCTCTATACGGACCAGCGCAGCCTGCAGGTGCTGAATGAACTTCAGCTGGCGTTGCGCAAGCCTGCCTGCCTCTTCCTTTGAAAGCGTGGTGGCACCCTCTTCCAGCACCTTGAAGGTGGGCGAGGTGTCCAT
Source organism: Methanothrix sp. (assembly GCA_030372945.1). GTDB lineage: Archaea > Halobacteriota > Methanosarcinia > Methanotrichales > Methanotrichaceae > Methanothrix. The sequence goes on from JAUCQD010000079.1 coordinate 1,121, forward strand.
AGTATCATTGTTGTCCTCATGCGTAATGCTTGCCTTGAGAACATCGTAATCTCTCCTGGCTTTGTCTAATTTGGCCATGATGATCTGCCTGAATTCCTCCAGCTCCTCATCCAAGTATCTTGTCTTTTCTGCCATGGCTACCGGTGTTAGAAATTGATATGCAAAGGTAATATAAATTAACATACAATCTCCACTATTATTGTGAGGCAGTAGCC
>JAUCQD010000080.1 GCA_030372945.1 Methanothrix sp.
CTTCTTCTATCTTTAGATCCTCTCCATAGTGCACCCTGGCAAGGGTCAGGTTTCCACTGATCTCGTAAAATGGTCCTAGGCTGATTGCATTCCAAGCAGTTGGGAAATTGATTTTGCCTGGGCCACATCCTGTCCTCTCAGTGTTACGAAAGTCCGTTTCTCTCTCAACAAAGTAGATCACCCATTGTAGATCACCGGATGATACTACTAAGGGCAAACACCTTAATGATTAGCATAGAGGCAGAATTTGCTTGATGTGATAGTGATATGTGTTTGGCCTACAAATCTGGATGCAGTTTGTGTTGTCCCCACACCCAAGACTCTGTTCTAATTCTAAAGTCCAAAACAATTATTGCCCAGAACCATAATCGAGAGATATGAAGCTCAAAATCACAGTCATCGGCCCAAGGGTCCATAATGTAGACTACAAGCTCCTCTTAATGAACTTGGCATTGTCATCAGGAATTAAAATGTTCGAGGCCTATAGCATAGAAGCAGAGAAGGAACAACAGGTGATGGTCTTGGTTGAGGGCGGCGAGAAAGAAATTGATTATTTTAGAAAGCTAGCTGAGGCCAAGCGCCCTGCAAAGGCAATCGTATCAAAGAAGGTCACAGAGAACTACGAGGGAGAGGTTATGAGAGCAGAAAGTTATGCTCATCTATTCGTCACCTTCCAGTTAGGTAAGGCGGTCCCCGTCTTCCTTGAGATGAAAGATGACATTAAATCTATTAAGGAGGATTTAAAGGAGCTGAAGTGGGGAGTGAAGGAGATGATAACAGAGGTCAAGGAAAATGAATACATATGTGAAAAACCTGACCGGGATGTAAAAATTAAATTCATAGTAATAAAAACCTTAATTAGCTCCTCATTTGGTATGCCGGCATTCCCTGCAAGCTATAGAGGCTTTGCCTTGCGTCTCGAAAGCAAAAGCGTTCCTCAACCATCTCTTCTCCTTTGAGCCTGTCCAGAGCATATCTCACAGTCCTGGGTGGAAGATCGGTTCGGCTGATTAGATCCTTCTGGGTGAGAGGGCCGTCGGACGCCAGCACTCGGAAGACGTGCCTGGCGGAAGGCGGAAGATATTCCAGGACATCCGGGTCTGGTGGACCAACATTCTTTGATGCTGAGGCTATTGCCGTTGCCGCAGGATAGCCCTGGGATAATGCAGCGGATTTGTCAGAGCTCTCTGAGGCTCTTGAGCCGGGAAAGCCAGAGGAGCGTGATCCGCTCTTGCCCACGCTGAAATAGGACGGATCAAAGTAATCCGTCCAGAAATATGATGAAACCAGCCCGGAGCAGGTGCAGATTTGGGAGATGTACCCATCCTGGGATTTGCTGCAACAATCCATTGCAGCCTTAGCGTGGCAGTCCCTCTGCGTGCATTCACAGCCATTCATGCCGGGTTGAGATATAGCCGGGACTACAATGAGGCTTAAAACTGCAATTGCTCTGAAAACGCTCATGAGATTCATAGGCTCTCCTATTTGATCGAATAACAATTGTGAACACATCTATATAAGGCATTCGTCGATTAATTGGAGGAGCAGAGCCCAATTTGAGAGAGATCAATTAGGGCAAGAGGATTGATCCAATGACCATAGAGAGGATTTCTCAAAAATTAGACTTAATTCTGTCTCTTATACACATCTGACGCTG
>JAUCQD010000081.1 GCA_030372945.1 Methanothrix sp.
CTCCAGGCCGAAGCTGTGCAGGCTGGAGGCGTTGCCGAACTTCTCGGAAAAGTATGGAAGCATCGCCTCCAGGACTTCAGGAGCTACGGGAGTGGTGGCGGAGTGGTCCATGTAAATGCGCTTCATCGCCGGAAATACGCTATCCTTCTGTAAATAAGTTCCGAAATGCTGTAGACTCACAGTTCCAGATTGAGGATATTGGCCAAGATCAAAGCGCAATGTGGCGCCAAAAAAATAATTTACTGAGGCAGCAGAACTGCTGCTGCCTGCAGTGCCCAGTCTATGAAGTTCTGGGGGAAGACACCTATCCAGATGACTGCAATCGTCGTCAGGATCAGAGCCACCACATATCCTTTTTGCTCTGCCATCTTGGGCCCGGCTGGCTCCTTCAGATACATGTAGCTTATGATCCTCAGGTAGTAGACCAGCGACAGAGCGCTGTTGAGGATGGCAAGAACCGCAAGCCAGACGAGGCCGGAATAGATGGCCGAGCTGAAGAGCACGAACTTGCCGATGTATCCCGCTGTTGGTGGAATGCCAGCCAGTGCGAACATGAAGATCAGCATGCAAAACGCAGTGATGGGTGCTCTGCGTGCCAGACCTGCATAATTGGATATGTCATCCGGATCGCCATTGCTCCCTGCGGCAACCATCGATGCTACCTGGGAGGTGCCTATGAAGGCTCCGGTCTTCATGAGGGCATGTCCCAGGATGAGCAGCAGTGCGCCTGCTATGCCGAGCTGTGCTGCCGGGACGACAATGCCGCTAAAAGCCGTAACCGGAGCTGCACCATAAGCCGCTCCCACTACCACAAAGCCGATAGCGATGTATCCAGCCTGAGCGATGGATGAGTAGGCCAGTATGCGCCGGACGTTGTTCTGCCAGCACGCTGCCAGGTTGCCCAGTGTCATGGTCAGGGCTGCGAGGATGGCAAACGCCAGATACCACTCGAGACGCAGGGCGATGAGTGCTACCAGCAGAACCCTGAATGCTGCAGCAAAGCCCATCTTTTTGGAGCCCGCTGCGAGCAAGGCCGAGACGACAGCCGGTGCTCCCTCGTAGGTATCGGGCGCCCACATGTGGAATGGCACCAGAGCCATCTTGAAGCCAAATCCTGCGATCACAAATATCAGGGCAACCAGAGTTGCAGGCCCGAAGTTAGCTAAAGATGCTGCAGCGATATCTGCGAGCCTTGTAGATCCTGTCATGCCGTAGAGCAGCGAGAAGCCGAAGAGCATCAGAGCCGAGGAGACTGACCCGAAGATGAAGTACTTCATGGCAGCTTCCAGGTTCTTTCGGCTCTTGTCAAATGCCGCCAGGGCATATGTGGACAGGCTAGCCAACTCGAATCCGACGAAGAGGGTCACCAGATCAATGGAACTGGCAACCACCATCATGCCAACAGTTGCAAGGAGCAATAGAGCATAGTACTCATCTGCCCCCTTTCCGGTGTACTTCGACAGGGAAGCAATCACTACCAGCAGCGATACCACCAGGAAGACGGCCTTGAAGAACTGAGACAGGCCGTCGACTGATATGGTGTCGAAGAAGAACAGCGCAGGCTTGGAGATCGTCAGGTTGCTGGACACAAGGCCCAACGCAGCTACAAGACCGGCTACGCTCAAGATTCCCATGAGCTTGCCGCTGTTCTTCATGAGGGAGCCCAGCAGCACTATTATCAATGCCAGGAGCGTTAAGAGCGCCTCTGCCCAGAGGGGCGCGTAGTGTGAGAATTCCACTTCAGATCACCCCCATCTGGGAAAGGGTCACTACCGGCTGCATGACCTGCGTTGCCGCAGTTCCCATGATGTCCGTCATCAGCCCAGGCTGAATGCCGAATAGCAGGCTCAGCAAGATGATCACGCTCATTGAGAATAACTCGTAGGCGTGTGGGTCATGGACATCCATATACTTCTTTAGTATCGGTCCGAACATCGCCTTCTGCATGGCCCAGAGATGATAGGCAGCGGTCGTGGCCACGCTCAAGAACACAACTATCATGGTGTAGGTCGGCAGAGTTGCAAAGGATCCTGTCAGAACCATGAACTCGGCCACGAATCCGCTCATGCCCGGCAACCCCAAGGACGCCATGAAGCCAGCCATCATCAGAACCGCGAACTTGGGCATGCGATCGGCCAGGCCCCCAAGGTCGGCAATGATCCTGGTCCCGACAACGTGCTGGATGGTTCCGGCAGACATGAACAGGACACAGGTTATGATGCCGTGGGAGAACTGCTGGAACATGGCTCCCTGGATGGACATCCAAGTAAAGGCTACAGCTCCCAGTGTTACGAAGCCCATGTGGCTGACGGACGAGTATGCCACCAGCTTCTTGATGTCCTTTTGAGCCAGCGCCAGGAAGGCTCCGTAGACTATTGAGATCACCGCAATTATGGCAATGAGAGTCACAAAGGCCTTGTCAACATGCGGCAGCATCGGCAGAATGATCCTGAATATGCCGTAGCCGCCCATTTTGAGCAGCAGAGCTGCCAGCACCACAGAGCCGGCTGTTGGAGCCTCGACGTGGGCGTCCGGAAGCCATGTGTGGAATGGGAAGGCAGGCATCTTAACCAGGAATCCAAGCAGCAGCCCTGCGAAGATGATGTTTAGCAGGCCTGTGGGGAAGACTGTCTTGTCAGCCGTTGCCTGGAGCAATGTCAGCATATCGAAGGTTCTTGTTCCGTCTGGCAACTGGTAGGTGAAATACAGGGCGAAGATGGCCAGCAGCATCACAAGGCTTGCCACATGGGTGTAGATGAAGAACTTGATGGCTGCGTAGTCCTTTCTCGGCCCGCCCCAGGCTCCGATGAGGAAGAACATGGGGATGAGCACAACCTCCCAGAATATGTAGAAGAGGAAGAAGTCAAGTGCCGTGAAGACTCCAAGGACTCCCACTTCATTCAGGAGAAGAAGTGCAAAGTACTGGTTGGGTTTCTTGGTCTCTCCCCAGGAGTAAATTATCACCAGTATGGACACTATCGTTGACAGAAGCACTAGTGGAAATCCTATGCCGTCGACGCCCACGGTGTATTTTACTCCCAATGAGGGAACCCAGTTATAGCTCTCCACAAACTGCATTATCTTCGAGGTCTTATCGAACTCCATGTACATCTGCAGGGAGAGGACCAGAGGTACAAACGAGGCGATCAGGGCCACGAATTTGGCCTTGGATCCCGCAAAGAAGGAGATCAACGCTCCGATAAGAGGAACGGCGATCATCAACGAGATCGCATTCGAGATCATACCAGTCCCACCTCCTTGGCAAGAGAAATGACAACCACCAGTACCACTATCCCCAGCACGAGAGCTGTCACATAGTTTTGCACAACACCTGTCTGAACCTTTCTGACATTCTTTGCGAATCCCATGACCCAGGCACTCAGCCAGTTCAGCCAGCCGTCCACCAGTTTGATGTCGATCATATTGCAGATCAACGCCGTGCCATAGACAACGCCTTCTGCGAACCAGCCGGTCAAGATTTCATGCTGATAGTATCCCTTCAGCAGCATCTTGCGGATGGGATCTGTCTCGCCTGTGACCTGGCTTGGATCAAACCTCTTGATTTTGTCCCAGTAGAACAGCCCGGCTATGAGAATGCCACCCAACGCTATTATGATGGGCAGTATCTGGATGTACCAGGGTTCTCCATGAGCCTCAGTCTCACCATGTTCTGCCTCGGATGCAGCATGTTCTCCGCCAGCAGCTTCGGCTGCTGCATGCTCGCCTTCGAGCACATGGCCGCCGATGATTCCGAGTTCCTGGAAATTCACTCCATAGTGGTCGAAGTTGCTGTCGAGATAGCTGTAGAAGCTCCCCTGAGATACAATGCCAAATCCGAAGGCGAATACTGCCAGGATCACGAGCGGACCGAGCATGACCCAAGGCGACTCATGCTTTCCATAGTCCGATCTCTCCTTGCCTGTGAAGACGGAGAACCTCATCCTGAAGGTGTAGATGGCTGTCAGGACCGCTGCCAATACCAGGAATATGTATGGCAGGAAGTTGATCATCGTGCCGTATTCGTAGGCTATTACTATGATCTCGTCCTTGGAGAAGAATCCCGTGAAGAATGGGAATCCGGCAAGCGACAGCGAGCCGATGAGCATGGTGTACATGGTCCACTTCATGTACCTCCCAACGCCGCCCATCTCCCGCAGGTCATTGGTGTTGACTGCATGGATGACAGAGCCAGCGCAAAGGAAGAGCAGAGCCTTGAAGAAAGAATGGCCGATCAGGTGGAAGATGGACACACCAACTGCCATGGCACCCACTGCCGCTCCAACTCCGAGGCCCGCCATCATAAAGCCCAACTGAGAGACTGTCGAGAATGCCAGCACCCTCTTGATATCGAATGCGGTAAGCCCCATTGTGGCAGCGAAAAGCGCTGTGAATGCCCCCACTGCCGCAACAGCCGTCAGAGCATGTGGAGCGGCATAGAAGAGTGGGAACATACGAGCTACGAGGTAGACTCCGGCCGTGACCATCGTTGCGGCATGGATCATGGCCGAGACCGTCGTCGGGCCCTCCATGGC
>JAUCQD010000082.1 GCA_030372945.1 Methanothrix sp.
CTATGGGGGCTTGGGTGACCGAGAACATGATATCAAAAATAGCCGTACTGATCTTGATGCTCCTCGCAATACCTTCGACGGCCTTTGCCCTGGAGCCAATTTATCTGGGCAGCGGCCACAGCGACCAGGCCATCAACCTCGATGCTGGAGCAAAGCAGCCCAATCAGAACTATAGCTATGGCAGATCTGGCTTTGTGACGCCCTCGATGCCTCAGCCTATGGCGTTGAGCCCTCACATGATGATAAAGCAGACGGAAGATCTGTTAGATGAAGCCCAGAAGGCAAGGGATGAAGCAGTGTCTGCAAGGGATGAGGCTGTGTCGGCAAGAGACCAAGCCAGAACGCAAGTTGAAGAGGCCCAGGTTTTGCTGGCAAAGATCGAGAAGTCGGAGCAAAGAGTTGAAGAGTTGCAAAACAGGACGGATATTAGCGCAAGAGCTGCAGCAGTCAGTGCTTCGCAAGCAGAGAGAATTCTGAATAAGACCGAGGAAGCCTGCGGCCAGATGAATTCCATGCTGCTGGGCGCCAAAACCTATTCAAATGATTCAGCTCTCTATGCCAGCAGGGCAGGCAGCTATTTTAACTTGACTCAATCGATGTATAATAAAACGGTTGTAGTTTATAGCAGGTCTGCATCCGACTATAACAATATGACTCTATTGGCAAAAGAGATCCGGTCGAACTATGATAGCATCAGGGCGATGATGAACCAGACATATCTATGAGGTCAATGCCTCATTTTTTTCGTACGCCGATTAATTCAATAAAAATTTGCCTGTTAAGAGGAGTTCATCAAAATTAGTATTACCGAAATACTTATTAGTATGAAGAAACAACAAAATCTCTGTCGGATCTGTCTAATCCACTCCATCTTTAGCTGTCAGGTAGCCCAAAAAAAAGCGGTCGAAATCGTCCTTAACCGAAAAGAAGCGGATGCCTGGGTCGAAATGAGCTCATGATTGGATCGATCCGACCACATATCACCAAAGAGAGCCTGCCAGCGTATCAGTTGCTTTTTGTCAGGCATCCGCAATTCAATACGAACACCTCTTGGGCCATGAACCTAACAACTTCAGGCTGGTGGGAGATGAGCAGATACCCCAGCCCTCTATCTTTTTGCAAATTTATCAGTCTGTCTCTTATACACATCTCCGAGCC
>JAUCQD010000083.1 GCA_030372945.1 Methanothrix sp.
GCACCATAGCGCTTGTTCATCTTAGTCACACCCAAGACAAAGATCAGCTCCTCAAAGGTAGCATCCCTCAGAGTAACCACGCACGGGAACAGGGTTCCAGGCATTATGAAATCCGGCTCTCGAATCGCGGTTGTGGCACCCTTGGCAAATCCATCTCCCGGAGCGTTCTGGAACTTCTCCTCAATGAGGACGCTGGAATCCCTTATGGAGTAAGCTGTGTCGTACATGACCCTGGAGGTGACTGAAATTGCTTCGTCTCCTGCCGCGCTCCCGTAGAGCATCGACTCAGGCGATTCCTGGTTCATCTCGTTCACGTTCATAGTATCCTGGATGTTGATGAGGTTCCTCTGCAGCTCCTTACCCTTTCTCCTGTCGCTGCCGGTCTGCTTTCTCTTGAACATCATCACAGGCGAGTAATCGACAAGGCCATCATCAGCACTTATTCCGACGGTTGTGATGTCCGCATCCTGTCCGTTCGTCGTGAAAATGGCGCTAGATTGCAGCTCTCTGAGCAGCAAAATGTGAATGTAATGAGCGCTGGGCTCGTTTACGAGGTCCTCCACAAGTCCTGGCGACAGTTTCTTTTTGATATCCTCAATGCTCATCTCGTCTCTTCCTCCCTAGTCTGGTTCTTGGCGTTCGAACTTCTCTCCTCCCAATATTTTCGGCGTATGTTCAGGGTGGCAGAGTAATAGCCGTCTGCAAGGCTATTTGACATCTTCTTCAGCCGCCCTGGTTTTCCCTCACAGATCTCGTTTAAGATCTTATCCACGAAGTAGTTGGCAAACTCGTCTGCCTTGGCGTCAAGCCCCCTCCTCTCGGGAACAAATGCCTGATCATCTCCCATCCGGTCCAGAGTCTTCTGGATGCGTCCAGAGACTGTCGCTATGTAATCGCATTTCGAGAGATCTACTCCCCTGAGTTCTGTAATTGCCTTCACCGATTCGCGGAACAGCCTTTCCACCGCATGGGGCTTGAAGCCCTTGGGCTGAGCAATCTTAAAACCGAGTTCCGCCAAATGACATATCTTATCGGATTCGTTCATCTTCGATCACCTTTTAGCTCGTCGAGAAAGAGAGCCTCATCGAGTAGGTAGTTGACTGTGTTCTCAGTCTCAGATCCACGATAAACCATCTTCAGAAGATACGACCCCGGAAGCACCTCGTCCCTCATCACTCGCAGATACTTTGGGAACAAGGAGTCCTTCATTCCCGAGCTTGTGTTGTAGCCGAGACGTATCAGGGCGCTGGCTGATTTGATTGTCTTCTCCAACTTTGAGAGCGGAATGAACTTTCCGTAGAAGTCTGCAACATGCGAGTTTACGGAGTCGAGCGCCACGATCTCTTTGAAATCTCTGCCTCGCATCGTCGTGATGGGCGACTGGCTGACCACAACCCTCATGCCAGTGTAGGCGGCTATGACCAGAGCGATGTAGACTCCGAAGAAATGAAACTCTGTGGTGTTGTCCGAGGGCTTGTAAAAGATCATGCTGGCATTTCCGATGACGTTATCGTATCCTTGGGCCATGTACTGGGCCATGCTCATGCCCTTGGAGCCCTCATCCTCATCTTTTACAGCCAGATCCTTGATCCATGAACTGTAGACATCAACATCGCCCTCAACTTCTGGAGAGCTACCGACGTACTTTGAGTCGAAGGCCCTCTCAGCTAGCGCAGCCATCCTCACCCTTGCCTCATCAGAAAATTTTAAAAAGATCGTGTTCACTAACTCCCATGACTCGGGCGTGAAGAAGTAGTCTGGAATGAAATGGAAGTAGAGCATCTCGCTATTCGATCGCTTGCCTTTTGGAAGGCTGAAACCGTTCATCCTTAAAGCTAGTTCTACGCCGCAAGGAATACAGGTGTAGATGTTGGTGGGCTTTGACTTTCCGACGAACACTCTGTTGGTGAAATTAAATGACAGGAACGAGTTCGAGTTCTCCATCTGCTTTTTGTTGAGCAATGTGCCACGATTGCACAGGTTGCAGGTCTTCCCGCTCAGCTCGTACTCTTTGTAGGTATCGCTGAGTTCAGACTCGTCGAGACGCGATATGGTTCCATTTATGGTGAGTACATCATGAAGATACTCGATCATCTCCCTGCGATAGGTGCTGGTCTTCTTCGATACAAACTCGTCCCAGCAGTCCATTTGAGAGATGCCACGCCAGATCATATCAACAATGTGATCGATGGCTGTCGTCGGTGGCATATTCCTGAGCTTCAGATCACCACACTTGCGATCCATCACGCATTGACCTATCGCATAAGAGTAGTCCCACTTTCCACCGTTGGCCAGATAGGTAGGATCTCTCTCCATTACATCGATCAGCGCGTCACTGACTTCTGCTGGAACGCCCCAAATCTCGCATGTTTTTCGGAGAGATTGTTTGTTATCTGATATCATCTCGGACATGAATGACTGATGAACCGTGGCTACAGCCCTGGCGAACCCTAATAGTATCTTCTGCCCTTCTTTTGAGTTCTCGATCTCGATTGGAACCACTTCTGCGCATCTACTGATGCCCTCTACCATCGAGTCGGTTAAACCCGCACTTTTCTCTGCATGAGCCGAAGTGATAGATTTCTCAATAAAAGCGCGTAGCATCGTCTTAGGGCCGCTGAAAAAGTAGTATTCATCGCTTAGTCCGTAGTATCCTAGCCTTGGTGTCTTGAGGTTATTGCCCAGCCTGCTAGGGTTAGATAGCGCCGGCGTCGAGCCCTGAATGTTCTTCTCCAAGGCCGCATATACCCTCTCGATAAACTCCTCAGAGATCGCCGCCCTCTGCATCCCTTTGCCAAGATAAACGCAGCCATCCTGAT
>JAUCQD010000084.1 GCA_030372945.1 Methanothrix sp.
TCTAAAGCCCATGGACGCTCTGCATCTGGCCTGTGCAGAGAGATCGGCAGATCTCATGCTGACCACAGATGATGAGATCGTGAGGGCGGCGATGAGGACGAGTGCGGACATCAAAGTCAGAGTCATGAACCCTGCGAGGTGGTTGTTGGATGTCCTCTAAAGTGGATGTCAGAAGCATCAATGAGATAAGGAAGCTGGGGATAGATGCTCTCGCAGAAGCCCTGGGGCCGGTGGATATGGCCAGGTTCTTGCAGAGCTTTGATCTGGGCAGCGGCGACTATACCAAGGAGAGGGCAAGATGGCTGGACCAGAGCCTTGAGGAGATCGTCGGTGAGATCAAGAGAAAGAGGAAGGAGTAAGAACTGCGTCCCTGCCGAGGGGGATCCGGGCGTCTTGATTACTATTATCATGGTTCAAGGACCGGTAAATTCCGTTTCACGAATCCCGGGCAACCATGCTGCATCCGGCCCTGCAGTGGCGCGAGCCCTTGGGTGACGACAGGCATTACCCTAAGTCGGATCCAGGGCTCCTGAATTACTGCTATTTCGAGGCTCTCAAATAAAAAAACGGCTCCGAAGGGCTTGAGAGAATCGATCTCAGCCTTTGATCAGCCCTTCGCCGCAGAACACTCGTTTTGCCTCATCAATGGACAGGTCGCCGGAGGGTATGATGATGTCCGAGGAGACGATCTCAACGGGATCGAGGGGCTCTCCCTGCTCTTCGACGATGGAGATCAATTTTGCCAGATCCCTGCGAAATCCTGCTGAGTTGCCCTCTGATACGTGTTTGACGAGTTCGTTGTCGATCTTGTTAAGCCTGTCAAGATGTCCATCGTCCAGCTTGAACTGACCCTTGCCCAAAATCCTTATTATCATTTATTCATCTCCGACTTCATCTTGGCCAGCTCATCATCCACACTGCTCTGGGCCTTCGCCTTGGCCAGCTCAGCCGCAAGCTCGTCGCCGCCGGAAAGGTCGGTCAGAGTTCCGGAATCGAGCAGCTCGTCCAGGGCAGCCGAGCGCGCCTTCATGTTCTCAGTCTTTTCCTCAGCCCTCTGTACGGCCATGCCCACGTCGGCCATCTCCTCGCTGATCCCAGTTACGGACTCTGTGACTTTGACCTGAGCTTCAGCAGCCGAGTACTGAGCCTTGATTGTCTCCTTTCGAGTTCTAAAGGCCTCAACCTTTGTTGCCAGACGGCTCTCTGCAGCAATAAGTTTTTGCTGCTGGTCATTCAGATCGGAGATCTGCTGGTCCAGATTTGCAGACTGTGCCTGCAAAGCAGCCTTGTTTTCCAGAGCCTTGCGCGCCAGATCCTCCCTGCCTGCCGCCAACGCCTCCCTGGCCTGACCATCCAGTTTGTCGATGTTCATCTGAAGCTTGGCCTTTTGCAGCTCGATCCTCTTCTTGGAGGTAGTTACCTCGGCGACGCCTCGCTTTACATTCTGCAAGAGCTGGAGCTGTTTTTCATAGGACAGATCGAGGGTCTCTCTTGGATCCTCAATCTTGTCCATGATCTTGTTCATCTTTGCCTGTACAACTGTGCTCACGCGGTCCAAGAAACCCATTTCACACTCACCCTCTGCTTGATAATTGATATGATTCGAATAGACAGAGAAATGGTCTTGAAGGTATTTATAGACTGCTGGAGATGAGCAAAATAGCGAGTGCTCTGTACCATTAATTTTTAAATTAATGTAATGCATCTGAAGCTTTGTTCTGGTATTGTCATTATGGTATGAAAATGGTTCTCGCAAAGATCCATTTTCATCCACATGTGTGACCTTGGGTCATGAGGGTTTTTCGAGGATAATCTGGCCGACTGCGGAGCGCATGAATTGTAAGCTCCGGTGTTGCATCGTTAAAAAAAAAGCTGGCTTATGTTTTTATCTCCGTTTCGCCCAATGCCTTTC
>JAUCQD010000085.1 GCA_030372945.1 Methanothrix sp.
CAGTGACACTGAGCAAGAACAAGGACATCTCCCTGATGGGCGACATCAAGATCAAGACCGCCGATCAGGATGTGGTAGACGATGCCAACCCGCTCAGATACTACATCTACAAGGAGATAACTGAGCCCGGCACATATGAGCTTCGAGGATCTGTAGCTACCGGCAATTTCGAGTGGAATGCCCAGAACTTCGCGGGATTCTACTATGATATTGACGATAATCTGGGCACTGAGAAGATCACCACCACCATCACTGAGGGCAACAAGCTCCAGGAGCCCAATGGTGTCGCATATACTACTAGCGTCCAGAAGAACGACTTCGACTTCGCAGATTGGGGATTCTATAACGTCATTGGATTCCAGGCAAATCAGTACTTCGCCGGATACATCAACGACGAGAACGTCGATGATGCCAACGAGATTCTGTTCAAGGAGTCCACAGACGAGAACTCTCTGTCTGACGAGCAGCTCGAAAAGATCCTGATGGACAACGATGATGAGAGGACAGTCACCTCTGGCACTCCACTCAAGATGGAGGAGGGCTACGAGCTGGCCATCAAGTCCATTGATATCGACGGCAACAAGGTCTACCTCGAGCTTTCCAAGGATGGAGCTGTCGTAGACAGCAAGGTCATATCCCCGTCCAAGGATAACCCGACAATGGCAGACAAGACCTACTACTACAAGAAGGATGTAGGCGACTCAAAGGACCTGGTGATCATCGCTGTTCACTTCAAGAATGCATTCCGCGGCGCAGACCAGAACCTGGCCACAATTGACGGCGTCTGGCAGATATCTGATACCGCCACAGAGGTCAAGGTCGACACTGAGTACGACAAGATGAGAATCGCAAGCGTCACTGCTGACACAATCACCATGGACAACAAGGACAACACAGTGACACTGAGCAAGAACAAGGACATCTCCCTGATGGGCGACATCAAGATCAAGACCGCCGATCAGGATGTGGTAGACGATGCCAACCCGCTCAGATACTACATCTACAAGGCAGTAACCATCGAGGGTGCCGCTGAGGCCGCTCCAGTGACCGAGGCTGCCAAGACAGCCGAGGCAGCTCCCGTAGCTGAGGCCGTCAAGGAGAATGTGACCGAGGCTGCCAAGGCTGTCGAGGAAGTCAAGGAGAATGTGACCGAGGCAGCCAAGACTGTCGAGGAAGTCAAGGAGAATGTGACCGAGGCAGCTAAGACCACAGAGAAGGCTGCAGAGAAGGCTGCACCAGGATTTGAGAGCCTCTTTGCCATAACCGGCCTTCTGGCAGTTGCCTACCTCGTGCTCGGCAGAAGAGAGTAAAACCAAAAAATGGCTGGAGGGTCTCGGCTCTCCAGAGCTATCTCTTTTTGTGATTTTGATGTTTTTGTATTTTAAAGTTTTTATCATTGATAAATCCGATTGAAGCTGGGCATGATAGGCCTGTGGAAAGGCTGAGCGGCCCTCTGGCAAAGCTGATATACAAGTAAATACACGTACATTTATCATGTCCACCAAGACCATAACTATCACAGAAGAAGCATACGAACGGCTCAAGAGCCGAAAGAGCGAGAACCAGAGCTTCTCCGAGGTCATTTTGCAGAACTTCCCCTCTAAGAGGAGGCTTTCCGAGATACTGGAAGAGATTGGCAGTGATGACGAGCTGGCAGACAGAATCGAAGCTGCATCCAGAGATATGCGCCAGTCCAAAATGCGCGAGGCACATCTGTAAATGCTGATAATCGACACATCAGTTCTGATCGACGCCTTGCACAGAAAGGATGCAACAATTCGAAAGATCCGGGAGCTGGAAGAGACCGGCGAGACCCTGTGCACAACGCAAATCAATGTGCTGGAGCTGTACAAGGGTGCTTTTACACCTACCAGGTCTGAGGATGGGTTGAAGAAGATCAAAAAGATGCTCAGTGCTCTCCAAATCCTGCCCATTGATGAAGATACCTATGAGATGTTCGGGGAGCTGGCTGCAGTGCTCAAAGATAGAGGAGATGCTATTGGGGACTTCGATGAACTGATCGCATCTATCGCGCTGATCCAAGGAGCTGCAGTGGTCTCACGCGATGGCCACTTCGGGCGCGTACCAGGTTTGAAGGTCATCTCGCTTTAAGACCTAGCGCACGCAAACGAGCCAGTCCAGGATTAAAATCATAATATGAGGCTCTTCGCTAAATAGCAAGAAGCCCATAAAAGTATTATACCCATGTGGCATATATTGTAGAATAATAAGTTCAAAAGGCGGTAATAGCTATTTCCGAAGAGAGCACTCGAATTGGCCAGTTCTGGAAGAAGCTCGACGGCGATGTTCAGTGCAGCCTTTGCCATCAGCAGTGTCGCATCAGGCCGGGAAAGAGGGGACTGTGCGGCGTTCGGGAGAACCATGAAGGTGAGCTGCAGACACTTGTTTATGGAAAACTAGTGGCTGCAAATGTGGACCCCATCGAGAAGAAGCCATTCTTTCATTTCCTGCCAGGCAGCATTGCCTATTCCATAGCCACAGCTGGCTGCAACTTCCGCTGCCTGCACTGCCAGAATGCTGACATCTCCCAGCTTCCAAGAGAGACCGGGCAGATTCCCGGCAGCTATGTTCCTCCAGAGGAGGTGGTGGCCCAGGCAGTCGCCTTGGGCTGCCAGTCCATCGCCTACACCTATACCGAGCCCACGATATTCTTCGAGTACGCATATGATGTCGGTGTGCTTGCCAAAGAGAGGGGGCTGAAGAACGTCTTTGTCAGCAACGGCTACATCGGCGAGGAGGCTGCAGAGAAGATCATACCCATACTGGACGCGAATAACATAGACTTGAAAGGGGATGATCAATTCTACCGAAAGGTGTGCGGGGCAAGGCTTGAGCCGGTGCTGCGCAATATAGAGATGTTCTGGAAAAAAGGCGTATGGGTGGAGGTTACAACCCTCATTATCCCGGGTTATAATGATTCTTTGGAGCAACTGCAGCAGATCGCCCAATTTGTGGCCAGCGTCAGCAGTGACATTCCCTGGCACGTTTCAGCCTTCTATCCCACGTACAAGCTTACTGATGTGCCTCGCACAGGCGTTGATGCCCTGCGACGCGGCATTGAGGCTGGCCGTGAGGCTGGACTGAAGTACATCTACATGGGCAACGTTCCGGGCGAGGGCGAGAATACGCTCTGTCCAGTTTGCAAAGAGATGCAGATCGAGCGGATAGGATACAGGATAATGAGAAATTCCATAATCGACGGCCATTGCTCCAAATGCGGCTCTGCCATTGCAGGGGTCTGGTCCTGACTGAAAAGTCCTGATAAAAACTCTTAAGTATTCAGCAGGAGCGTCTTCGTTTCATATGCCATTTGCAAGCGTCCCAGAGGCCCTTGAAGAGGTTCGAGCAGGCAGATTCATAATAATTCTGGATGATGAGAATCGCGAGAATGAAGGCGACCTGATGATGGCTGCAGAAAAGGTCACGCCAGATGCCATCAACTTCATGGCCACCTATGGGCGCGGCCTCATATGCATGCCGATGACCGCCGAGCGTCTGCGCGACATCGGCCTTGGGCTCATGACGCCTCAGAACACCGAGTCCATGGGCACGGCCTTCACAGTTTCAGTGGACGCCCGTAATAATACTACTACTGGCATCTCAGCTTTCGATCGAGCCACAACTGTGCATGCCCTCATAGATCCGGCGACCACAAGGCGCGATCTTGCGACGCCAGGACACCTCTTCCCACTGCAGGCAAAGGAGGGCGGTGTTCTGCGGCGCACTGGACATACAGAAGCCTGCGTCGATCTTGCTCGACTGGCAGGCTTGTATCCCGCGGGCGTTATCTGCGAGGTCATGGCCGATGACGGCACCATGGCCAGGCTCCCAGAGCTGGAGAGCTTCGCAGAGCAGCATGGCATTAAGATGGTGACCATCGAGAGCCTCATCAGCTATCGCATGCAAAGAGAGAAGCTCGTCCAGAGGGTCTCAGATGTGAGCATGCCCACAGAGTATGGAGACTTCAGGGCAATCGGCTACGAGTCCTTACTGGATGGACAGTGTCATGTAGCCCTCGTTGCAGGGGATCCAACCGCCAAGAGCGCGCTGGTCCGCGTCCACTCCGAATGCCTCACGGGCGATGTATTCTGTTCAAGGCGCTGCGACTGTGGCGAGCAGCTTCGTCTGGCCCTGCATCTCATCGGCGAGAACGGAAACGGCGTTCTGCTTTATATGCGGCAGGAGGGGAGGGGCATCGGCCTTGCCAATAAGCTTCGTGCCTATGCTCTGCAGGACGCGGGTTCGGATACTGTTGAGGCAAACCACAAGCTCGGCTATCCGGCCGACCTTAGGGACTACGGGATAGGGGCCCAGATTCTCGTCGATCTGGGCATCAAGAAGATCCGCCTGCTCACAAACAATCCGCGAAAGGTCATCGGTCTGGAGGGCTACGGGCTCAAGATCGTGGGGCGTGTCCCACTGGAGATAGCCCCCAACAACATCAACAGAAGATATCTGGAGACCAAGAGGGATAAGCTTCATCACCTCCTTCTCCAGAACGAACTGCCCTGATGCTCATTCGATATTGATGCGCTTCCTGGAGACTACCACTTCCTTGGGAAGGGTGATTTCCAAAACGCCATCTGTGAGCTTGGCCTTGGCCTCCTCTATTTTGACGCCCACAGGCAGCTTCACCATTCTTTCGAACTTCTTGTATGTGCGCTCTCGCCTATGGAAATCCTTTTCAGTGACCTCTGTTTCTGTCTTTCGCTCGGCTGCTACAGACAGTTCATCATCTGAGATGGTGATATCTATATCCTGCTTGTCCACGCCTGGCACGTCCATTGTCACAATCAATGCCTCGTTGGTATCACGGATATCTGCCAGAGGTACTATCACATCCCCCTTCTCACTCGCGGCTTCGACCTCTTCCATTAGATCGCTCATGCGTTTTTGCATTCGTTGCATCTCTTCGAGATATCGCGACTCAAGGTCTGTGAGCCCTAAATCCTCCATGAGCCTGTTCATCCTCTTCTGCAGCTTTTTCAGCTCTTCTGCTGGGATAAGCCCTGTCATCGCATCACCCTTAAAATATAGGCAAGCACAGCTTATATTTGTTCCGACATATATGACCTCTGGATCTTTACGACTTCAGAGGAATTTTTTGCTGAAGCATATTCTTGCAAGGGCTCATGGTTAAGCTCCAAAAAAACGTGCCCCCACTTGAATTTGGAGAGGATCTCCTGGGCCTGCTCCAGCTCACCGAGGATGACCAATCCTGCTGCCAAGGCCTCCACCGTGGAGAGCTTGAAGGGCTTTCCATAGTTCACGGGGTTGGCAGCAACCAGGAATGGCAGTGCTCTATCCCGAAGCCTGACGCTTGAGAAGATCTCCTCGGCATGAGCCCAGCTGCAGTCCAAAGCTGCCAGGCCTCTGGTTCCTCTGTCCTCAGGCGATAACGCTTTTTCTGAGAAAGGGCTGAGGACCACGAAAGGCTTTAACTGATTTTTATGCCTGGTAAGGCTGGCTAGGTGGAAGCGGGCCAGCTTTCTGCCTGAGCATTTGCGTGGATCGCACTGATCGGCGTGATATATGAGCAGCTCCATTGAGGATAGCCATTCACCGATAATCCTATTAACATTGTGTTCCACTCCCAAAGCAGCCAATCGCAGGGAGCTTTCTGATGAGCGAGGTCTCCAAGGAGTACAACTTCAAGCAAGCAGAAGAGAAATGGGTGTCAAGCTGGGACGATTCCGTCTACTATTTCGACTGGGAGTCAAAAAAGCCGCAGTACATTATCGACACCCCTCCGCCCTATCCCACTGGAAATTTCCACATCGGCAATGCCCTCAACTGGTGCTACATCGATTTTGTTGCGCGCTACAAGCGCATGCAAGGCTACAATGTGATGTTTCCCCAGGGCTGGGACTGCCACGGCCTGCCGACCGAGGTTAAGGTGGAGGAGATTTACCACATCACCAAGAATCAGGTTCCAAGAGAGGAGTTTCGGAGGCTCTGTGAGAAGCTGACTGAGGAGGCCATCGAACGCTTCCACAAGTCCATGGCCAGATTGGGCCTGTCCATCGACTGGTCCAATGAGTACATCACAATGAAGCCAGAGTACTATGTGAAGACGCAACGCTCCTTCGTGCAGATGTACCGCAATGGCCAGATCTATCGCGAGGATCACCCGGTCAACTGGTGTCCGCGCTGCGGAACTGCCATAGCCTTCGCCGAGGTGGAGTACGACTCACGCACAACGACTCTCAATTATATGCGCTTTCCTGCAGATGAGGGCTTTGTTGAGATCGCCACCACCAGGCCCGAGCTTTTGGCAGCCTGCGTGGCAGTTGCCGTGAACCCTGAGGATGAACGCTACCGCAAATACATCGGCAAGACAGTGCGAGTCCCTCTCTTCGAGTATGATGTTCCTGTTCTGGCAGACCCCGTTGTGGACACCAAGTTCGGCACGGGCGTCGTGATGATCTGTACATTCGGAGACAAACAGGATGTGCGTTGGTGGATGGAGCATCGTCTGCCATTGCGCCAGGCCATAGACCGCAATGGCCTTCTGACCAAGATAGCTGGTCCATATTCAGGCCTATCAGTGGATGAGACAAAGAAGAAGATCATCCAGGATATGAAAGACCGGGAGATAATCTTTCGGCAGGAGCCTCTGGAGCAGAACGTGGGGCTCTGCTGGAGGTGCAAGACGCCCATCGAGATCCTGTCAGAGCGGCAGTGGTTCGTGAAGATCAACCCGGAGGAGATCCGAAAGACTGCTGATGAGATTTTGTGGATACCTCCACACATGCAGGTCCGCCTCAATAACTGGGTGGACTCGGTGGAGTGGGACTGGTGCATCTCCAGGCAGAGGATCTTCGCCACACCCATACCCGTCTGGTACTGCAAGGGCTGCGGAGAGGTACTGGTGGCAGAAGAGGAGTGGCTCCCCCTGGACCCCACTCAAACGAATCCACCTGTGAAGTGCAAGTGCGGCTGCGACGAATTCATTCCCGAGAAGGATGTCCTGGATACCTGGATGGACAGCTCCATCTCAGCACTCGCAGTTGCTGGCTGGCCTGACAGGAAGGATCTGCGCATGCCTACACAGCTCCGGCCGCAGGGGCACGACATCATCCGTACATGGGCATTTTACACAATCTTGCGCTGCAAGTCGCTTTTGGGCATCAGGCCATGGGATGCGATCCTCATCAACGGCATGGCCCTTGGCGAGGATGGGCACAAGATGTCTAAGTCCCTGAACAACTTCATCCGCCCCGAAGAGGTCTTCGAGACAAATGGCGCTGATGCTCTCAGGCAGTGGGCGGCCATGGGCGGCAGCCCCGGAAACGACATAATGTTCCAGTGGAAAGAGATCACAGCAGCAAGCCGTTTCCAGCAGAAGCTCTGGTCGATTTTTCGCTTCGCCCGCCCGTTTATGGCCAAAACTGACGGCAGGCCTGGGCAGGTGGACAGGTGGCTCCTAGCTGAGTTGGATCGGCTTGTTTTAGCCGCCACGAGCTTCATGGACAATTTCCAGTTCGACGAGACCATCAAAGCGATCAGGGCCTTCGCCTGGGAGACGCTGGCAGACAATTACATCGAGCTGGTAAAGGCCCGGCTCTACGGACCTGACTGTGCAGAGAAGAGAGCAGCTCAAAATACGCTTTACACAGCCATTGAGACATTGTGCCGACTCATGGCGCCCATCATGCCATTCCTATCCGAGGAGATCTACCACTCACTGACGGGCGAGAGCGTTCATGTGCAGAGCTGGCCAAAGCCGCTGGGAGTGGCAGCAGATCCCGCAGGACTGGCAGTCAAGGAGATTGCGGCTGCACTTCGCCGCTATAAATCAGAGAGAGGAATGGCTCTGAACTCACCTCTGCCAGGAATAGTGGTGTACTCAGACCTTGGATTGGAGACAGTCGATTTGCGGGGCGTTGCCAACTCTCATGTGGAGAGCAGGATCGGGAAGCCTGAGGTAGAGATGAAACCTGTTGCTGTGAAGCCCCAGATGAAGATCCTCGGCCCTATGTTCAAGGATAAGAGTCGAAGGATCATAAAAATCCTGAGTTCCATGGATCCCGCAGAGGTTGCCGGGCAGAAGGCCTACGGATGCATCAAGGTCGATGTGGACGGCGAGGCGATCGATCTGCCTCCTGCTGCAGTTGAGCTTGTTGTGGAGACCCTCTCAGCCGGTGAGGCGGTCGACGTTCTTGGGGTCGGCGATGCAACTGTTCTGGTACGAAAATGATCGAGGTTGAGGTCAAGGCACGTGCCCGAGAAGACACTAAAAGTGCAATCGTAGCCCTGGGCGCAGTCCCTGCTGGCACAGAGGTGCATCACGACCTCTATTTCAATTCTCCACACAGGGACTTCAAGAAAACTGATGAGGCTTTGCGCATCAGAATCAAAGAGGGCGGTGCGCGCCTGACCTACAAGGGCCCAAAGCTTGACAGCGAGACGAAGTCGCGCCTGGAATTGACAGTGATGATCGACGACCCGCTCAAGATGCAGCAGATCTTGGAGTCTTTGGGCTTTGTGCTCTCAGGCACTGTCAAGAAGCGCAGGGCAAAGTATCGCCTCGATGATGTAGTCTTTGCCATCGATGAAGTAGAAGGTCTGGGCTCCTTTCTGGAGGTCGAGGCCCGGGGAGATGATGATTGGGCAGCCCAAAAGAGAAGGGTGCTCTTTCTTTTGGACATGTTAGGCCTGGGCGAATCGATTCGCAGCTCTTATCTGGAGCTGCTGCAAGAAAGACCCAAGGGTGAATGAGAACCAAAAAAATTATGTCCGAAAGCTCGAGAGTCCAGATCCCTGTGATCGTCATGCTCCTATTCGTGATGGCAGTTCAGATCCTGGCACTGGCGATCACCCCAGCCATCTCAGCCAGCGGCAACAGGGTCTTTGAGGACCCGACATCAACATCAAATCCCATAATCTATGTGCTCATCATCCTGGCCTTCACAGCTCTTCTTCTCCTTGCCATAAGGCTGAAACAGAGCTGGATCATAAGCGGCTTCATACTTGTGTCAATTGCCGCCAGCATCTATTACGTCCTTGTGGCCTTCATGTCGCCTTTGATGGCGCTTGTGCCAACTCTAGCAGTAATGCTCTTGATGCGCTTCTATCCGGAGTGGTATGTCATTGACGCATTCGGCATCCTGGTCTGTGCAGGCATCAGCTCGCTATTCGGTGTGAGCATGACCACACTTCCTGCTCTGATACTATTGCTGGTACTGGCGGTCTACGATGCCATATCTGTGTACAAGACCCGCCACATGATCTCTCTGGCAGAGGGCGTGATAAATATAAAGGCCCCTTTGCTCTTCGTAGTTCCCAGGAGCAGCCAATACAGCTTTCGCAAAGATCGCATCTCGATCTCAAAGGATGGTGAGAAGAGGGGCGCTTATTTCCTGGGACTTGGCGATGCCATCATTCCCACAATACTTGTGATCTCTGCCAACTGGTCGCTCCCGGCCCCAGGATACTTCGGCATCAATCTTCCTGCATTAGGAGCAATGTTGGGAACATATCTTGGATTTTTATTCCTCATGACCTCTTCCCGAGGCAAGCCCCAGGCAGGACTTCCATTTCTCAACTCAGGAGTCATTCTGGGGTTTCTGATGGGGTGTGCAGCTGCAGGGATCTGGCCATTTTAGCGACAGCTTTTTTGCCATGTCATGCCTCTTGAAAATATGAGGAATAATGATGGTGGACGAGGACCTGGCAGTTCTTGAGCACTTCGTGCCCTTCTGTCCCAAATGCGGCAATGAGTGCGAAGAAAAGGAGCTTCGGCGGGCCCTAGATGCAGATTGCTGGAAGAAGATCGTGATAGAGACCATCTACTACTGCAAGAGATGCGATAACTACTGGAGCGAGGGGCTGGTAGAGAAAGGATACAAATGATCTACCTTTATTACACAGACCACTTCCGGAGCTATAACTTTGGGCCGGAGCATCCTTTGAATCCGATAAGGCTCACGCTGGCATATAAGCTGATAGAGGATCTGGGATTGCTCGACTGCCAAACAGAGCTGATCAGGCCAGGACCCGCCAGCGAGGAGGAGCTCCATCAAGTCCATACGCTGGAGTACATCGAATCTGTGAGGCTGGAGGAGCCTGACATGGCCTTTGGGCTGGGAAGCGATGATACGCCAGTCTTCCCGGGCATATTCGATGCGTCGCGCTACATGGCTGGTGGGAGCATCGACGCTGCGAAGCGGATGCTGGAGGAGGATTGCAGCACATTTAACCTTGGTGGCGGCCTTCATCATGCCTTTCCAACCCAAGCCGCAGGCTTTTGCGTATTCAATGATGCAGCTTTGGCAATAAGCTTTCTCAAAAAGAGGTTTTCTTGCATACTTTACCTGGACATCGACGGTCACCATGGCGATGGAGTGCAGCAGATCTTCTATGAAGACCAGGATGTTCTTACATTCTCAATTCACGAATCTGGAAAGTATCTCTTTCCAGGAACAGGATTTGTGGATGAGGTAGGTGCAGGTCAGGGACTGGGCTACGCAGTAAACATCCCCATGCCAATGTACGCAGCCGACGAGGACTATCTGCGTGCCTTCGAAGACGTGGTTCCCAGGCTCTTTGAATGGTTCCGTCCTGAGGTGGTGGTGGCGCAGCTTGGCGTAGATACCCATTATTCAGATCCGCTGACAAGCCTGAATGTCACCCTTAATGGTTACACCCAGATGGTGCGCCGCATCATTGAGCTGACGCACAGATACGCAGGAGGCAGGCTGATGGCCTTGGGCGGCGGAGGGTACAATCTGGCAGTAGTTCCCGTGGCCTGGGCCAGCGTGCTTCATCTAATGAGAGATGAGCCTCTGCCGGAATATCTTCCACCATACTGGGTGGAGCTGTTCTCAAACGTCGTGGGCTGCGAGCCTATGGCTCTCCCCGATATTGATATAAAGCCAGGGACAGAGACCCGAAAAAGAATCTCTGCTGAGCTGTCCGAGACCCTTTTGGAATTGAAACGGATTCATTCTGCAATTCATCCCGGAAAATTCCTGTGACTGCCTCTCCTCCGAAATATCAATACTATTGAGCTTTTAGGTCAGCGTGGGTAGTCTACCGATAACGAGTTGTTGGGCATGAAAAACGTAGCAAAAGAACTCATCTGCCTAGATGCGTCTATGATGAGCCAATCGAATGCTATTAACTCTTCTTTGCCAGCAATCCAGGCAGGAAGGGTCAGTCAACTCAATAAAGGTAGACTACCTCATCGTGAAGAACACAAATATATCAGTTAATCGATATAGTTTGTCGGCAATGACGACGAGATCTCTTAAGATTTTGGCACTGGCAGATCTCCATGATCGAGCAGAGATGCTGAAGCCTCTCAGGAGCGTTGATGCCGATCTAATTGCATTCTGCGGCGATCTTCATGACGGCGGCAGCCTGGAGACTGCCTGGCCCACCGCCAAAGCCTTGGCTGGTCTTGGCAGGCCTGTGCTGATAGTTCCCGGCAATATGGATCACAAAGACGTTGCAATGACGCTGTGGAAAGATGCAGGATTCATAATGCTTCATCGTTCCATCTTCGAGCACGGGAACTGTGGTTTTCTGGGCATTGGAGGGATGGTGGCACGAAACCCTCAGAGGCTGGGGGACAGTACACGATACTATCATCAGGATGAAGAGGTCTATCGTACTCTGGCAAGGGCTTTTCCAAAGATAGCCAACAAAAGATTCAAGATAGCTATAACCCACCAGCCGCCGCGAGGCGCAAGAGATACCCTATACAATGGCGAGCGCAGCGGTTCAGTCAGCTTGCGCCGCTTCGTTGAGGAGTTTCAGCCAGATCTATTGCTTTGTGGCCACATCCATGAGGACCGGGGCGAGACCTGCATTGGCAGCACCAAGATCGTCAATGTGGGTGAGCTGCGTCGTGGATATGCGTCGATCATCAAGCTCGACGATGAGATAGCTGTGGAGTGGATCGAACCATAAGGCTGCCATTGTAATTTAGGGGGAAGATCCTGATGGATGAAGAGCTGAAGATGGAGATTGGCAGACGATTGGAGACCCTGCGACATCCGCGGAAGATCGTGCCTGAAGCAGGATTGATGCATCCAGAAGATGCAGCCAAGGAGATGAACGACCTGATATCGGAGGAGTTCGAGCCGTACTTCTCTCAGAAACGCAGCTTTGCACCTCTCTGCCAGTGGCGCGGTCGGTGCTGCAATGAGGAGAAGACCATAGCGATATCCTTTGAGGATTGCCGCACCATTGCTGGCTACCTGGGCATGAGCCTGAAGAGGTTCATGATGAAGTATACAAGACCTACATGAGCTGGCGCACAGTGTGGTTGGAAACGCCAGGATGGTGCGCAAGGAAAAGGAGGGGCCCTGCCCTTTTTACAACCCCGATCTTCCAGGCTGCGAGATACACCCTGTAAAGCCGCAGGTATGCAGCGCGGCATATTACCTTTCCAAGATGAATCTGCTCCTTTGCGAGGAGACAGGCAGATTCAGCACATTTGCTCAGTGCCCTTCCGATGTCGATCTTCGGGTCAGGATAAGAGACTTCATCATAAAACTTCGAAAGGATCCCGAGGCCAAGAATGAGCTTGCTCGGATCTTCCAATCATCCCAACCGGAGATTCGACTTTTCCTTCAGCTTCTCCGTTTAAAGGGTTTGGAGATCTACTTTGGTCGAGATAAAGTGACACCTCTGGTCAAAATGTTGGGCCTGAAAAGGATGCCCGAGGATGAAGAACTAAGACCTGCAGCCCTTCTTTACGCCGTGGTTCTGCTGGAAGCACAAGAGGCCCTCTGACCCCACGAGAGATAATTGTCAGCGAAAAAATTTTTCAATTAAGTCAAGCGATGTGGTCTGCATTCCACATTGCTTCAAATGGTATGCCATCATGCTGGCCCTCTTTCCTTCAGGATGGTAGACCAAAACCTCCTCTGGCGAGATGTGCTCTATCATCCTCATGAGCCCTCGGAAGTCCAGATGATCGCTCAATTGAATCGTTGGATAGGATGTATCCCTCCTGCCGGTTAAAAAGTATTTGTTTTGGCTTCGCACATGAGACAGGTTCCATGGTGTGACCACATTTGTACCACCGCCGTTCACCTCCGTTAGGGGACCGGCAGCATCTTTCATCAGCTCACGGGTCAGTATCAGGCTCTGCTCATCCATGCCGATCTCGTCCCTGTAGCCCATGGCCCTCATCAGGGCTACAGCCCTCTGTGCTTTGCCAAAAGCATAGGCACCGAAGCTTGCCCCGGATTCCAGAGCCTCAAAGAAGCCTGCCAGGTCATCCTCAAAGACGCATGAGGGATCGTAAGGGTCCCCGTAGTTGGCCTCTGCAACCAGAAAATCGCAGTGAGGCAATGAACTGTAATCTTTGACATCACCGGTCACGAGAATGCTCTCGCCCGTCTCCGTCTTCCATGAGAAGGCCGTGGAGCCGATGGTGTGACCAGTGGGATGAGTCCTGACCTCAACGCCGTCCACCATGATGCTCTCGCCAACTGCAAAGGTGCGTCCCGCATACCTCCGGCCGTAGCGAATCTCCAGGGCACGCGCAGTCTCAACCGAGGCAATGGCCTTTGGCGAGAGCATGGCCGATCTTCCGAAATGGTCGCTGTGTGCATGTGTGATGAGATAAGCATCGGGCTGGATGCAGGACTTGGGCGAGCGGCTGGTGTCTATGGAGAAGAGATGGGAATCGAAGCGAATTGAGAGATGCGGAGCGCAGCCGCCGCGGCTGTTGATCCTCCTTATCGGCTCAAAGCAATCCATTCCCTCCCTGCCCCCATCTATTTCAGGGCTTCATCGATGGCCCTGGAGAGCTCTTCTTTAGATGTGACGCCCATCCACTTTTTCAGCTCCACGCCATCCTTCTCCAGTATGAGCGTTGGCACAACGAAGATCCCCTTCTCTGCAGCCAAATCTCCTTCCTTGTCCACATTTACCTTCCTGAACTCCGCTTTTTCTCCAAATTCCTTTTCAAGATCCTCAAAGATGGGGCCCTGCATCCTGCAAGGTCCGCACCAGTCAGCATAAAAGTCCATCAGAACTATTTTAGCCATGGCTTTGGATCACCTCACAAATATCAGATTATATCGAACTTCACACCTATCTTGAATATCTTTCCCGTTGGAAGGACCAGTAGCTTGCGTCCTGTGCGGATGCGGATCTCTTGCAAGATCTCCTGTATCCGGTCCTCGTCTGCTGAGACAGTGAACCATAGGTTATAGCCGCTCTCGTTCGGCCTCAAGTAGTTATGTGACACTTCGGGATATTCGCTCACCACTTGGGCTGCTTCATCTGCCTCTTCTACAGCCACCTGTAAAGCCGCCAGCATCCCTCCCATGCCTAATGCTCGCAGATCAAGGATTGGACCAATCCTTCGAACCAGGCCATCCTTCTGCAGCGCAGAAAGCCGCACAATTACCTCATCCTCATCAAGACCAAACGCATCTCCCAGATCACGAAATGGTCGAGAGGTCAGAGGCAAGCCCTCCTGCACAGCAGCCAGGAGCTTGAGATCGATCTCGTCCATTGTCACACCGAAAGGTTGCAGAGCGGGTCAGGTCCCAGGAAATCCCCTGTCTTGGCATAGGCCCTGGCCCGGCACCCACCACATATCCCGCTGTAGTCGCAGGCACCACACCTTCCCTTGAGCTTCCGCTCTCTTAGGGCCTGGAGCACAGGAGAGTTCTTCCATATCTCTATAAAATTCTTTTCCCGGATGCTCCCCACACAAAGAGGCAGGTAGCCGCACGGATAGACCTCGCCCCTTCTGGAGACGAAGGCGAAGCTTCTGCCTGCGAGACATCCTCCGCTGCGCCTGCCTGGCTGAGCCAGCCTGGCGAACTGCGGTGCGCAGGTGACCTGGACCTCCAGGCACCTCCTCCCTCGCTCCTTGTCGATGAGCAGGAGCAGCTCCTCCTGCCTCTCCGCTGAGATCAGATCACCGGGCTGGCCGCGACCTGTGGGGACCAGGAAGAAGAGATGAAGAGCCTTTGCGCCTTCGGCCTCTGCTAGGTCGAAGACCCTGAGCACATCGGCCTCATTTCTCCTGGTGATAGTGAAATTGATCTGAAAATCCACCTTTGCGCGCAGACACTCGACCCCGCGCATGGCTGCTTGAAAGCTCCCGAGGCCACGATTCTGATCGTGCTTCTCTGCCGAGGCGCCATCAAGGCTTATGCTAACCCTTGAAATTCCGGCAGCAGCTATCTCATTCGCCAATTTTGGCGTGATCAAAGTCCCATTGGTTGCCAAAGAGACGCGCAGACCCTGAGATACCGCATGCCTGGCCAGATGAAAAATGTCAGGGCGAAGCATAGGCTCGCCCCCACTGAGAATGAGCATAGGCCTCAAGGGGACAATGCTGTCGATGAATGACTGCGCCTCTGCTGTATTGAGCTCATCGGGCTGGGGATTTGGGGAGGCAGAAGCGCGACAGTAGCTGCACGAGAGGTTGCAGGCTGCCGTCGTCTCCCAGGCTATGATCAACATCACAGCAAGCCTTTCTTCACCAGCAACTCAGCATTTAGAATGCTGGCGCCCGCAGCTCCGCGAATTGTGTTGTGGCCCATGCAGATGAACCTGATTCCTGACCTGATCCGCCCTACTGACACAGACATGCCGTTGCCCCTGCCACGATCAAGCCTCGGCTGTGGCCTGTCGATCTCGTCTTTGACTATCAGAGCCTTCTTTGGCGAGGTGGGCAGATCTCCCAGGCCCGGATCGAAGTCCAGCATAGCCTTCCTGACCTCCTCTGGACTTGGGTCGTCCCTCATCGTAACCCAGACGGCCTCAGTGTGACCGTCCATGACGGGAACGCGATGGCAGCTCGCGCTTACTGTAAAGTCCGCATTGACGATCTTCTCGCCATCGAAGCGACCCAGGATCTTCTGGGGCTCAGTCTCTACCTTCTCCTCCTCGCCCCCAATGTACGGAATGATGTTTCCAAGGATTGCCATTGAAGGAACACCTTCGTAGCCTGCACCGCTCACAGCCTGCATGGAAGCTACGTGCACAGTTTTGATCCCGAACTTCATGAGCGGTTTTAGGGGCAAGGTGAACATGACAGTTGTGCAGTTTGGGTTGGTTGTGAGATAACCATCCCAGCCTCGCCTCTCCTTCTGCACTTTTATCAGATCTATGTGCTCTTTATTGCACTCAGGTATCAAAAGAGGCACATCCTCAACCATGCGGTAGGAGCTTGTATTGCTGGCTACGGCACAGCCTGCCTTCGCAAATGCAGGCTCAATCGTTTGGGCATCTGCTGCAGGAAGTGCTGAGAAGACGATATCTGCATCGACCTCTCTTGGATCGACGTTGACTACCGTCATCTCCCCGATCTCAGCGGGCATTTCGCTCTCAAGCCGCCACTTGGCAGCCTCGCTGTACTTCTTGCCAGCGCTTCTTTCAGATGCGGCAAGGCAAGTAAGCTCGAACCAAGGATGATCCTTCAGTCCTTCGATGAAACGCTGTCCAACTGCTCCGGTAGCGCCCAGAACGCCTGCTTTGATCTTGGCCATTTGCAATCACCTAAAGCTAACTTGGGGCTTAACGCTAGGGATGTATATATTTCTTCTCCGAAAAAGGCAAATTACTCGCTCATGCAGGATTTAGCTCTGATCCTGTACCCAAGGGCGAACTCTTTATTGACATTGACCACCTCCTCATTGAAGTGCCTTAAATTCTCTGGCACCTCACCAAGAGATTCGGCTTTCTCCGAAGAGTCCACGATAGCCCCGTGAGGCACAAATTTGCCGTCGGCGATTTTGACTCCTATGACCGCAGCAGCATGCCCGATGAAGCATTTCTGTCCGATGGTCGAAGAGTGAACCACTGAGTTGAAGCCAACGAAGCTATCATCCCCGATCTTCAGGGGGCCGTGAATTACGGCGCCGTGAGCGATGGAGACACGCCGCCCAAGCTCTATTGAGCTGCCCATCAGGCCGTGGAAGACAGCACAGTCCTGTATGTTGCATTCATCTCCAATGATGATCGGATGCGCCTCGTCAGCGCGAAGTGAGACAAAGGGTCCTACATAAACCATTTCGCCCAGTCGCACATCGCCAATTAGCATCGCTGAGTCGTCTACGTATGCCGTAAAGGATACAGAGGGCACTGATTCAGTGCTATTCCAGGATGTTTTAACATTAGCTCTAAGCATAGCAGCACCACATCTTTTGTTATTTGGCATTCCCCTTAAACTGTCTCTTATACACATCTGACGCTG
>JAUCQD010000086.1 GCA_030372945.1 Methanothrix sp.
CGGAGATCAATATTCGTGGGCAACAAATCGATATCATCCACCTCATTAGTCCGACTTCGGAATGACTCTAAATCCTGGATTAGCTGGTTGCCATCCTGAAGTTACCCACAGAAAATAGCGAAGATCCGGAAAATTTTTCTGGAGTACGATACTCACAAAATTTTGCAAAAATAGCCAAATGTTCCAAAGCAAAAGCTAACCAAAGTAAAAATACAAAAGTAAGACCAGGAGCCCTGGCCCGTTATTTAGAAGACTATTCTAATTACTGCTTGGATACTTTATCTGCCTTGGGGCCTTTCTCGCCCTCAACTACCTCGAAGCTGACCTTGTCGCCCTCGGTTATCGTAACATCCGGCAAGAGGCCAGTTGCATGAACAAAATAATCCTTTCCGTCGTCGCCTGCAATGAATCCAAATCTCTTGGTTCTGTTGAAGAATTTTACTGTTCCGGTTACCATTCTGATTCCTCAGTATGATTACCTCATAGTAGCCGTCTATTTAAAGGTACTGGCGGCAAATCTGCGAGACATCTTTGCCGCCTGATCTGCAACAATGCAGCTCTGAGAGCATTTTCCGCAGCGGTTGCACAAATTTTCATTAACTGAAAATGTATCTCTCACCACAATCGCCCCGCGCTTGCAGCTCCGCTCGCATATCTTGCAGCCCGTGCACATCTGCACGCGCAGAATAATCTCGAAGATCTTTCCCAGCAGCTTCTTGGCCTCTTCCTTTGGGGCAATGACCATCAATTGACCATTGGCGAAGACAGTTGCCCTTCCTTTTTCGCTCTTTATGACTGCGGCCCCTAGATCCTCTGCGTAGGATACCTTTCCAAGCATATTCAGGGCCCCTGACACTGCAGAAAAAGGATGATTCTGAGGCACATGAAGGGTAGCTTCGATTGAGTATTCAAGGCCGCAGGGCGAGCGCCCCTGCACTATCTCCAGTTTGATGTCGTTTTTCTCTTTAGGTCTAGCTTGCAATTCGATATCGTTGGCCTTGGCAATCTCGATCATCTTGGGCGGATGTCTCCTCCAGCGCCAAAAGCCCCAGTCGATGTACCTCGAATCCAGTTTGTTCTCCTCGGCCCATGCTTGAAGGCTTGAGGTCCACTTGGCATGAAGCTGTGGGTGTGACTTTTTTAAGTGAGAGAACTCAGACTGCAATGAAGCAGGGCAGAGCCAGCAGCCTATGCGCTCGAAGTCCTGATCGTACAGCGGGTTTGGCTCCAAACTATTCCAGTAGATGTAGAGCATGACCTCCAGCGCCCTCCAGTTGCGGATGGGCGAGAGCGTTGTCTGGTTTGGAACGTATGGATTTCTCTCTACGGCTCTGATAGTCGAGCGGTTGAAGGACTCGTAGATGCGACGGCCTTCGATGGTCACACAGCCTTTTGGATAGCGCTGCTTGAGAAATGATGTCATCGGCCCGAGTTTGTTGGTCTTGCAGCACCAGCGAAAGTCCTTGGCCGGAGGCCCGAAGGTCTTAACATTCGAGAAGAAGTCGCTTTCACCTTCGATCTCATGCAGTTTCAGTGAATGCGCTCGGCAAAAATTCCGCACATAGGCCACTGTCTCGGGAAATTCAAGCCCTGTATTGACGAATAGCACTTCTGCTCCTGGCATTGCCTTCCGGCAGAGGCAGAGCGAAGCCAGGCTATCCTTTCCACCGCTAAAAGATATGTTCACAGGCAGTCGTGTTCTGGATATGTATCCTCTGAGCTCCCACAATGCTGTCTTCTCCAATCGCTCAAGTGAATTCTCATTGGCTGCGATGACATCCTTCAAGGTTGGATGATTATCACTGATCACGAATCCAGTTCTCGTGACATCTTTGATCCTGATGGATCCAGATCCGTCGCTCCTCTTTCTGACAGTGCCAACCCCTGCGAACTTTCCCATTCTGAGGACGACGTTGCTGCCTTCAACCAAGTTCTCTGGCTGGCACGCAATCTGCTCCGCTGAGAGCCACTTACCTTTGAGGTGCCCTTTCAAGAGCTTTTCATGGCAAAGCACAACTCCCCTCTCTGCTCTGGCAGCGAGCAGAGATGCTCCAGCAGGCTCAAGATCGAGCTTGTGAGCTCCAGTGGTAATATCGAACCAGAGGGTCGCAATATGCCAACCGTCCAGGATAACCTGATCCCTGCGGTCGGTGCCTGCGATCTTGTTG
>JAUCQD010000087.1 GCA_030372945.1 Methanothrix sp.
GGTCTTGCAGGCCAGAAAATGAAATTCATATCCCGGAAGACAATCCACATTTTTGCCGTCTTTAGAGAGATAATCTTCGAGTATTTCGACAAACGTCTTGCGAAGATCCTCCAGATTGCAGTAAAGGACTGTGTCTACGCTCAGGAACTCTTCGCCCAGGCTTCTGAGATGCAAAAAATCGGTCAGCCAAAAGGCAAAGTCGTTCGGCGGCTCTGGCGACAAATAGTGGTGCTGCTGCAAGAACCTGTGCGTATGATAGTAGATGCAGGACGCAGGAACTGTCTTTATGCCTTCCAGTAGCTCCGCAGGATTCCTAGCCTTAGATCCCAGGAGCTCGACAAGATGGTATTGTGTATTGAAATGAAAACCTTCGCTCATGTAAGCGGGGCCTCCGATGATTTCAGGATTTGACAAACGACTGTTGACCTCATCGGCCTGTGCATGCCTGGCCAAATTTGGCTTCGATTAAATGGTATAAAACACTTATGTCAACCTTGCTACCGGCATGTCAAAACAAACCCATGTGCGGTAGCATCGTCCTCTGCAGAACATCTATGATTATGGCCGAAAACAGCACGAAACGGTAGTTGGCCGACTGGTAGAACAGCCGGTTACCCCTCTCGGCAGTCGGATTCTTCACGAAGTCCAGATTTTGAAGCAGCAGCCATGTACCGGCTGCAGTAGCCACGGCCAGGTAAATCAGTCCCAGCCCTGCCGACCATCCCAAAGCTACAGAGAGAACGACGCCGACGAGCCAGAAGAGGGCAACCATCTTTGCGCTGGCTGGTATTCCAAAGATCGCAGGCATGGTCGGAATGCCCTTCTCTCGATCACCAGCCACATCTCTCGAGGCGTCGCAATTGGTGAAACCCCAGTCCGTGATGCAGATCATGAGTGCCAGAATCACAGAGGCCGGATGGATCCCCAATCCCATTTTTAGGAAGCCTGCTGGCTCTATTGCCAGCCACACGCCAAAGGGCACGAGGCCGAAAGATGTGCCAACAAAGATCCATGAGAGGGGCGTGCTCCTCTTGGCCCACTTTGAGTAGATTGTGATCATGAGGGTTGCCACGATCAGGATCAAGAAGCTTTCCGGGTTGAGATAGTAGGCTATGGCTGCAGCTGCTGCAAATAGCATCAGCGACCAGGTCTCTGCCTCGCGCTTGCTGAGCATCGCCGAAGGCAGGGGCCGGTTAGGCATGCCTATCCTGTCAACGTCGATGTCGCAACAATCGTTGAAGACATATGAGCTGGTTATGGCAGAGTAAGCTCCCAAAGTAGCCAAGACGAATGGCAGCAGTGGCGGCAGTGCCCCGTGGACGGCGAAGCTGGCCAAGAGCGCACTGGCTCCGGGCATGGCCAGGTCCATTGGCGCAAGTGGCGGACGCAACAGCTCGATATGCGCTCTAAATCTGGACATGTTCATTCTGGAAAGGTTCATTCTTCCTCAAATCAGATCCTCGAAGAGCTCCAGATGCTCCTCTGGCCGCGTCAGGTACTCCAATTTTCCTGGCTCCCTGAGAAGAGGATACATCTCACGTCCTTTTGACAGGCCGATCCTCGTAGCCTGGGGGGCTTGGACTCGGCGCAGCTCTGCGGCTTCAGGGCAGCGCTCGTTCTTTATCCAGCCATCTTTTGTGAAGAAGTAAGCTCCTCCAGCTCTGTCTTTAATTGGGTCGTAGAGCGATGAGAAGTTCCTGGCCACGAAGTTGGCCATCTTGAGAGTCTTGTTGGAAGGGTTTATGGTGATGTGACCGAAGTTTGGTGGAACAAGAACCTTGTCCCCTGCTGAAGCGTATACTACTACGACATCGCTGAGGTCCTGCTTTTGCATAAGATAGAGAGCTTCGCCCTCCAGTACCTCGTAGAGCTCCGGATAAGTGACTCTTCCGCCAGGAACAAATGGATGGTAATGCCCTGCTGTCTTGATGTACTCCCTGCCTAGCATACGTGGTGGAATGATCGTTATGTCGTACCTGAGGCCCTGCTCAATCAACCTCTTCTCGTCAGACCTGCTCAGAGAAAGGTCGCGATACATGAAATAAAGCTCGATGTTCTCTGTGGCCAAAAGCCAATTCCGGTCAAAGATCACATCCTTCATATCAAAAAGATAGCGAATATCGGGCTTGCGCCTCTTGCCGCCAAATTCCAGATCCATCTATGAAAGCACCAAGAACTGCTGTGATCTACAAATTTATATGATTATCCCGGGGTCATTTCTGCAAAGATGCGACCTTAGCAAAGCTAACATCAGCCAACCTTTTATTGCAGCCGCCTGCCAACCTTGCCGTTTTTTTCAAATCAGCAGGCCTGCCGGCCATTGATGGTGAAGTACTCAGTGAGGACCTTTCTGTAGTCTACTATCACATCGACCTTCCAGGTGCCAGGAAGACGAGCAACATCGGTGCCTTTGATCTTGAGACAGCTCCACACAGGTGCCGCCCACATTCCAGTGAATCCGTCGATTGGCGGGATGTTGCCAAAGGTCCTGGCATAGGTTCTGCCCTCTGGATAGTACCATCTCCACTCAACAGTGTGCGCCTGGGCATCTCGCCATATCAGCAGCCAGGAGGCAACCTGCGCATCATCAACTGTAAAGGTGGTTGTTCTGTAAAGCGGCATTCCATTCTCGCTGATCTCCCTAGCTATAGTATGCTCGCTGAGCGGAAAGAACATTGGATGAGTTGCCTGTCCAAATCCACCGTTGAACAACAAGGCTAGAATTACAAACGCTAGAGCTCTCATTCTCATTGCTACTCACCATTACTTCGCAACTTTTTTGCGACCCCAAT
>JAUCQD010000088.1 GCA_030372945.1 Methanothrix sp.
TTACAAAATAGGCGATGGAGCAGGCGAGCATACTGGGAATCAGGAGTGTATAGTCCATGGTCATTTCGCTCACCATCAGGATCACTGCTAGAGGCACTTTGGCGATGCCTCCAAAGAGGGCCATCATTCCCACAACGACAAATGCAGACGATGTGCTGGGGGTGATGGTGATGGCTGAGCAGTTTTGCAGAAGATGCCATACAACTCCGCCGGTCAATCCACCGATTACCAAACCGGGCGCAAAAAACCCGCCGCTGCCACCTGATCCTATTGTCAGCCCCGTGGCCAGGATCTTCATCACGACCAAAGCCAACATAACGGTAACAGGCAATGCGATAAAGTCTCCGCTGATGGCAAACTGCAACCATCCGTAGCTAGTGCCCAGGGCCTGCGGCAGAAAGACGCCAATCAATCCCACCGCAAATCCACCAATGGCTGGCTTGATCCATCTGGGAATTTCTGCGCTGCTGAAAAGGTCTCGTAGGTGGTAGAAGCTGCGTCCGTAGACTATGCCCACCAGACCGCAGACAACGCCCAAAATAACATAGGAGACGAGCTCCATGGGCCTGCTGAAAGAGGAAACGATGCCGCCGCCGAAGACCGGAGTCCATCCATTCCAGGAAGCGAATATGCTATAGCCTACAACGGACGCAATGAACGATGGCAGAAGAGCTTCATACTCAAAATCGCGGCGATAAAGGACCTCCATGCTGAGGATGGCCCCACCCAATGGGGCCTTGAAGATGGAGCCAATCCCAGCTCCGATTCCGGTTGCCACGGCAATGCGCCTGTCGGCCTCTGACAGCTGAAAAAGATCTGCGATTGCAGAGGCAGTCCCAGCGGCTATTTGGGCTGTGGGACCTTCTCTGCCCGCGCTCCCACCCGAGCCAATGGTGATGGCTGAAGCTATGGCCTTGACCAATGGCACACGCCGGCGAATGTAGCCGCCTTTGTTGTGGAAGGCATCTATGGCAGCATCCGTCCCATGCCCTTCCGCCTCTGGTGCAAAGCGAAATACGATAATTCCGCTGAGCAGCCCTCCTGCAGCCGCTAGCATTGGGAGAATCCAGGGCCTTGCCACGCCAGTAAACACAGTCGCACCTTCTCCGCCCGCTGCTGGAGGTACATACCCAGCAATCTGCCCCAGCAGGAGTTGTGTGGCAGTTGTCAGCGACCAGTAGAAGATTATCGAGCCAAAGCCCGCTGCAATTCCTATGAGTATGCTTAAAATAACCCATTTTCTGATATAGCCAGCTTGCGCGAGGTCAAAGAAATTATTGAATTCGGGTCTCATGATGGTTTTTGCAGGCTCTGCAACTCTTTTGTGCCTTCAGCTGATAAATGGCATTCAATAGATGGCATTCAATTGAATCCATCTCGTGGTTCTTCACTCCACTGCCATTGTCTTGGAGCCCTTCCGTCAGGGACGTTCGGCCTCTTTTGTGTCGAGCTTTGAGGGCCACAAAAGGCCGATCGACTCAATGAAGGCTGTCAACTCAATGAAAGCTGAACACCAATTCTCCCATAACTCAAATATTCAATCGTATGCCAAACAGTTTCTCGAACCTATCGTACTTGCTCCTGGCCCTGTAGAGGTTCTGCCGAACAAATGGTTTGCCCTGCTCACAGGCCTGCATGTCCCTTATCTCCGCATTTGTGAAGACCGCCTCCAGCATCTCCCTGGACAGCGTTGAAATGCCTTCCTTCTTTGCAGAGATCTGTAGCTCTTGATCGCCCTGCCAGTTCCATTCCAGATCATAGCGCATCAAGATGAGATGATCTTTTTTGCAGCGCGCAGATACCATCCAGCCTGACTCTGTGCAAAAATACGCAAGGCTCTCCAAATCAGACTCGCACCTGTCGCAGAAACCAACGACGTTCCTCTCCAGGGAGAACGGCTCGAGCCTTCTTTCCCCCATGTAAAGAGCGTAGCTTCCCTCCTCCAGGCGGTTCATCTCGATCCCAAGACATCTGCCATGCTGTAGATCCCAGGCTTTTTGTCGACCACCCATCGCGCAGCACGAACAGCCCCTGAGGCAAAGGCTGTCCGACTATGAGCCTGATGCTTGATCTCCAGCCTCTCGCCAGGCCCTGCGAAGAGCACAGTGTGGTCTCCGACGATGTCTCCTGCCCGCACAGCGTGCACTCCTATCTCATTGCCGCGTTGCCTCAACCCCTCTCTACCGTGCACAACCTCTCTGTCGCCAAGAGCATTCTTTATCGCTTCGACAGTGGCCAGCGCCGTGCCGCTGGGCGCATCCCTCTTCTGATTGTGGTGAGCTTCGATGATCTCAATGTCGTAATCCTTCAAAGCAGTAGCAGCTTCGGCTACCAGCTTCCAGAACAGATTCACCCCAACGCTGAAGTTGGGGGTTATCACTGCTGAGACTCTGCCATCTATTGCAGCCTTCATTCTGGAGAGCTGATCTGGAGAAAAGCCCGTGGTTCCCACAACCAGGTCAATTCCCATATCTGCCGCGCTACATACGGTCTCAACAGCAGCAGACGCTACAGTGAAATCGATAAGTACCACTGCTTTGGACGAAGCCAAAGTGCTCTTCAGTTGCGAGGCATCCGATACAGGAACGCCTCCTGGAAGAATCATCCCAGCTCCTGCGACGTCGAAGCCTGCTACGAGTTGCAGATCACCGACCTTGGCTGCCTCCTGGATGACGAGTGTGCCCATGCGCCCCAGAGCACCAGCAACAGCAAACTTGATCATGCCCTCTCGCCGAGCCTTCCCAAAATATCCCTCAAGATGGTCTCCTTCTCAGGTGCCATGGATGCCAGAGGCAGCCGCAAAGGCCCGGCCGCAAGTCCCATGAGTTTGTAGGCTGTCTTTACGGGTATGGGGTTCGTCTCAAGGAACATGGCCCTCACCAGCGGCAAGAGCTCGTAATGCAGCGCTCTTGCCTTCTCCAGGTCGCCGCTCAAGACAGCATCAACCATGGCCACAGTCTTTCTGGGAGCGACGTTGGCTACCACAGAGACCACGCCAGATGCGCCCAGAGACATGATGGGCAGCGTCAGGTCATCGTCTCCAGACAGGACTGTAAAATCGCATCCCCTCGTCTGCTCAATGATCTGAGAGACCTGAGTGAGGCTTCCGCTGGCCTCCTTTATGGCCTTTATATTCGATATCCTTGACAGCTTCGCGACGAGTTCCGGCTTGAGGTCAATTCCAGTTCTCTTGGGGACGTTATACAGTATTATGGGTATGTTGCACTTCTCGGCTATCGTCTTGAAGTGCTCGAACATGCCGCGATCATTGGGTTTATTGTAATAAGGTGTGATCAGAAGGGCGGCGTGTGCGCCTGCATCTGCCGCGTGACGCGTCAGCTCCAATGCCTCACTGGTATTATTCGAGCCTGTACCTGCAATGACAGGCACCTTGGAGCAGGCGACAGCGATCTCAACCACCTTTTTATGCTCCTCAAAGGTAAGGGTAGCAGACTCGCCAGTTGTGCCGCAGGGAACTATGCCTGCGATGCCCGATCTCTGCAGGTGTTCGATATTGCTCCTCAAACCCTCCTCGTCAAGGCTAAAGTCCTCTTTAAATGGCGTGATTATGGCAGGAAACACGCCTTTAAACATCGACCTCGACCTCTCCTCTGCGGGTACTTCGTTGTCTCAACACGCGAGTTATGTAGCCAGCGACGCGGTTGCGAATGGTTTTGTTCTTGATGTCCGTGTACTCTGATACCTTCAGCTTGTTCTGCTCAAAGTCAGAGCTAAATGAGCTTTCATAGTTCTTCAACAGGTCCATGGCAAAATTCTTGATGTAACTGGGTTTTACGCTTCCCATTAAATCAACACTCCAGCTAGAGCTATCCTTCGTGAGTCATTCCTGCAACCAATTTATATCTTCCCGTCCCCAAGGCACTGGATGACTTTTCGCCGGGCACAAGCCACAAAGATCGCGTAGGTGTCATCTCGAATGAGCGCAGCCTGGTTCACAGGTCCCACGCCCTGCCCCACATTCATGCTGTGTGAGACTGCCAATGCTGCAGCTTTCTTGGCTTTTATGGCGGCCTCGGGCAATGAACATCCTTTTGCGAGAAAAGATGTCAAAGCAGCTGAATAGGTGCATCCGACGCCATGGTTGCCGCCAGCCATCCTTTTTCCAGGAAGGCGAAACGCTTCCCCTGCCATGCGCAGCAGATCTGTGCAGTCCATGTGTCCACCCTTGACGATGACCGCCTCAGCCCCCATCTCCAGGATCTCTCTTGCAGCAGCATCTGCGCTATCAATATCGCTCACATGGATGCCTGTCAATGCCTCGGCCTCGAATATATTCGGTGTCACCACCCTCGCCAGGGGAATGAGGTGTTTTTTGAGCGCCAAGACTGCCTCAGGCCGGAGCAGCCTGCCGCCTGCTTCAGCCTCGATCACTGGGTCCAGGACGAAGGGTATATCATTTTCATGGAGATGCTTTGCAACTGCTATTGTCGTCTTTGCAGAATAAAGCATCCCCGTCTTGGCAAATGCGACGCGAAAGTCATCGGTGATCGACTTGAGCTGCGCTTCGACGACCTCAGGGGCAAGGCCGAAGACATCTTGCACTCCAAGGGTATTTTGAGCAGTTATGGCAGTGATGGCAGAGGTTCCGTGCAATCCCAGGACAGAAAATGTCTTGATGTCCGCCTGTATCCCTGCCCCTCCACCTGAGTCTGAGCCTCCGATGGTAAGCACCACTTCAGGCATAGTCTCCGTTCAGGTTATCTTGTTCTCAGCAGCCTGGACCATCTCATCCGGAAGCTTGTATTTCTGAGCGATCTTCAAAGCCTTCCGGTAAAGTCCTGCATCCATATGCTGCTCAAAGGACTTGATTGCCGCGTCTCGCTTCATCTCTTCTGGCAGCTCAAAATCTTCTGCTATCTCAGCTGCGTTTTTAACAAGGCCAAAGCTCATGCTTTTGTTGAATGCCTGGATGGCTGCATCTCTTACCAGATCCTCGGGCAGACCGAATTCTTTGGCATAGTCGGCCGCCGCCCGGAAGAATTCGCTATCGATTTTTCTGTGGAAGGATCTCAAGGCGGCCTCGATCCTGAGATCCTCTGGAAGGTCATACTGCTTGGCCAGATCTGCTGCAAGGGAGTAGTCCCCTTTCTTCATGCTAGCCGCGTAAGCTTGCATGACAGCATTCCTGACCATATCATTGGGAAGGCCATATTCTGATTTGATCCTGGCAGCTTCTTTGTAAGACCCCAAATTCATCTTTACGGCAAACAGGCGCGCGCCCTCATCCAGTCTGTCTTCAGGCATTATCTCCTCCATCATTTCTATTAGCGGCTCAAGGAATTTAAAAGATATCAGTCTTCGAGATCGTTCCTGAGGTTAGCCACGAAAGCGTACTGCGTGGTGGTGGGAAGCTTTCGACGCAGCTCCCTCACTTCAGGCAGGTAGATGATTGTCTGCTTTCCTGCTGGCCGCTCCTTGCCCAGGATCTTGCATACAACTTCACCTTCCACCTCGCCCTGCACTCGGGCCGCACCACTGCCGAGGTCCGGCGACATCTCGATGAGCATGGGCAATCTCAGTCGGCTCCACATGAACCTGGGAGCTGACTGGGAGATGAGCTCAAGCTCCGCTCTGTCCATTACGAAAAAGGTATTGTCCTTGCCTCTGATGCCGGGCTTATCCATCTCTAAAAGGTCGGTCAGCCTCAGGCGCTTGCTAGGAAGGTGCTGGTTCATCGTCTGGATGGTTTTGACCAGCAGGTTCTTGTCCATCGCCTTTCTGTCTCTGGGAAATGCCATTCTGGCTCCATTGTGCTCTTTTGAATCTTAAAGGTAACTGTTATCGATGTCGGAAAATGTGTGTTGCACTGTGTTCTTCTTGAGGTTCAGACATCTTTTTGCAGCTTGCGCTACCCTCTCTCTATGCTCTGCAGGGGTATAGATCCCAAAGCGCCAGGTAGCCTTGTGCGCCCTTTCCAGAATGCTGACGAGGGGCGAGACCTCACGCAGATTCTGCACTTGAGTTCCTACGAGCACAGGAAAGTTGCCCATTGCGTTATCCGGCAGGGGTGGATTGTCTACCAAAATATAGCTCGGTTCAACTCCTGCATCTGCAGCCAGCTCCTGGGCCAGTATCCTCTCGTTTATCCTTACGAGCGACAGGTCCAAGCACTCCAGGCCGACGTAAATGGCCCTCTTGAAGAGCTTCCTCTGCCTGATGCGATCTGCCATCTCGGCTGCATAGCCGCCTGCATGATTCATAGCCGTGAAGAGCTGGATGTCGTCCATGGCCTTGACCGAGGCTGCGCTCGCCCCTTCTTCAATCATGTGTCGGATGCCTGCTGAAAGCATGCACTCAGAGATGCGGCAGACATGATGATAATATACCGATGGATGCATCAGCAGCCTAGAGATCAGGAGGGATGTTGCAGCCTGAACGCCGCCCGCCTCCACAACTAGCTGCCCCTGGTAAAGCTTCATCTTCTGCAAGAGCCGCAAACGATCGATCACGCCGTAGGCCACGCCCGTGTAATGTGCATCTCGAATAAGGTAATCCATCCGATCCACATCGATCTCACCGCTCACAATCTGCCCCAAGCCAGATCCACGGATGTACGACTGAATGTCAGAAGGGCATAGGCCGTGGCTCTCCAGAACATCCAGAAGATCTCCGCTCTTCAGGAGATCTATGATGCTCTCGTGCTCCTTTCGCAGGTAAGGAGCAAGTACAGACTCCGTGGCATGAGAGAGCGGCCCGTGGCCGACATCATGCAGCAGGGCTGCAGCGCAAACTTTTAGCCTCTCTTCATCATCCAGGCAGAGATGCTCACAAAGTAGCATGGCCAGGTGGTACGCACCGAGGCTGTGTTCAAACCTGGTGTGATTGGCGCCTGGATAGACAAGGCAGGCGAGGCCTAGCTGCCTGATCCAGCGCAATCGCTGCATCTGTGGCGTGTTTGCCAGATCTTGCGCCAGCCCTTCCAGCTTCACATAACCGTGTACTGGGTCGCGGATCTCCGTCATTTTGGCTCAATAACTCATCTGCGTGTGCGTCATGTTGTTGTGGAACTTGAATGCATCCCTGTCCTTGTCCTGCATGCAGACATATCCAAACCTGCGGTCATCGATGTGCTCCTCGTACTCCTCCTTGGCGTCCTCACGGCACGAGGAGCATGCTTTGCGGGGAATGGATACGCAAAAAGCGCTGTTCAGGATGCCGTAGCCTCGCTGCGCCTGAGAGGAGATGGTCATGTAGCCAGAGCATTTCGGGCAGAGACGAACAGTCTCCTCCTGGCTCTCATTGATCATGTCTGTGTCATAGAAGATGCGTTTCTTCCTGCGGTAAAAGTCGCCAAGGCCCTGCAAGGCATCCTTGACAAGCTCATCTCTATCGTCCCAGAGCTTTTGAACCTGGGCCACAGTGGCCTCGATCTCTCTTCTCATCTGCTCAGACTGGACGAATCTGCCAGGCACAAAGTCCGGCTCCTTGAGATGGGAGTAGTCAAGGCCTGCCATGGCCTGGATTATTCCGGTGTTAACATAGGGCAGGGCAGTCTCTACTGCGTAGCCACCCTCCAGGACGCAGATGTCTGGTGCGAGCTTCTCATTCAGCCGGGCGTAGCCGTTCGCAGAGAAACGCATATTGGCAAGCGGGTCAGTGTAGTGGTTGTCCTGGCCTGCTGAGTTCAGTACAAGATCTGGCTTGAACTCTTCAAGAACCGGCAAGATGAGCCTGTCCAGGACGTAATGGATGCCCTCGTCCGTTGTTCCAGGCGGCAGGGGGATGTTCAACGTTCTGGCCAGCGCCTGCGGCCCGCCAATCTCATTGACAAAGCCGGTACCGGGGTACAGGGTGTGTCCGTCCTGGTGGAAAGATATGCAGAGCACATCCGGGTCATGCCAGAAGATCTCCTGGGTTCCGTCGCCGTGATGAACATCTGTATCGATGACTGCGATCC
Source organism: Methanothrix sp. (assembly GCA_030372945.1). Taxonomy (GTDB): domain Archaea; phylum Halobacteriota; class Methanosarcinia; order Methanotrichales; family Methanotrichaceae; genus Methanothrix. The sequence goes on from JAUCQD010000088.1 coordinate 7,919, forward strand.
TCTTGTGCCCGTATTTCGATCTCATGTACTCCACTAGTATTGCCATGTTGTTGATGTTGCAAAAGCCGCGATTTCCGTGCACCACCCGCATGCTGTGGTGGCCGGGCGGTCGTACAAGTGCAAAACCATTTCTGATCTCTCCGCTCTCCAGGGCATCGGCCAGCGTAAGAGTGCTGCCAGCTGCAATCAGATGTGCCTCTGTGATCTGCGACTCGACATCCGGAACGCAGAAGTGAACGCGGGCAATGTCCAACATCTCTGCCAGACGGGGTTTGTATTCGTCGATCTGAGGAAGGTCCATCAGGCCCTCCTCGAATATCTGGTCCCTGGTGTAGAGCAGCCGCTCCTCTCGTTCAGGGTGCGTGGGTGAGATGGCCCAGTCGAATGCCGGGAAGAATATCAGCCCAGTCTTTCCGCTCTTGCCTTTGGACGACATCCTCCTTAGCACCCCCTCCAAGATGCCAGCAAGCCAGCTGGAATCTCCATTCTTATGTCAAGAAGCCTCCCCACAGTTGACCAGCCGCGTATCATGTTGAACACCTCACTGTAAGTCACCTCAGCCTCTCCTGAATACTCGCCAATCCCCAGACGCGCGGCCCGCTCATCCAGAAGCTTTCGCGCAAGCTTCTCTGCCTGCTCAGGCGTCATCTTTCTGTCCCCGACTTTGCCGGTGAGCCCATCCTCTGCCACGATGTACTCGCCCCTTTCGGTGTCGATGTGCAGGTTCAGAGTAATTGTTGGCCGGGCAACTGCAGCTCCGATGGCATTGGCCACACGTGCAAAATCCGGCACAATCGCGCTAGCACCCAGGCGCGAAGCCACGAGTGGCACCAACGGAGGTGCTCCTCCTCCAACGCCCACAACGTTCTGGGCTTCAAGCCTCTCCTTCTTCATGATCTCCCAAATGCGATAAGCAGGCTCCTGCTCCCAGGCTCGGAACATCTCGCCCACCTCTGCAACGATCTTGTCCACTACAGCATCGACGATCTTTTGGGCTGCTTCTTTGGGCGAGCAATTGAGTTTATTTGCAACCTCTTGCATGGCTTTCTCGGCTTTGCCAGCATCGCCGACGGATGTCAACCCCAAGACGCGCATCGCATCTGTGGGCGTGGCACATGGACCGCCCATGCAAATGGCAGGCCCTCTTCTGTGAGGCCCGACTGTCATGCGCTCGCCTGAGACATCCACTGCGCTGTCGCCTCCGATGGCCACCGACTTGACAGCGAAGGCCCGCACATGCGTCAGAAGCGACTCCACCTTTGCCCCTTTTGAAGAGAGCAGAGGCTTGCCTGAAAGTATCAATGCCAGATCTGTGGTCGTGCCGCCGATGTCCACTATCACCGAGGTCTGGCCTGCAGGAGTCAGCGCCAGGACGCCCATGATGCTGGCAGCAGGCCCTGAGAAGATAGTCTCCACCGGCATTTGCACTGAAGAGTCCAGTGGAAGCGTTCCGCCGTCCGCCTTCAGGATATAAACAGGAGCTGAGATCTTGCGCTGCCGCAGTGCATCGGCCACCGCCTGAGCGAACTCTTTGTACTTGTCCTTTGTGGCCACGGTGAGAAGCGTTGTGGCTGCACGCCTCGGGAAGTTGAGATGGCCTGAGACCTTATGCCCCAGCTCGATCTTTGCTCCTGGCAGGGCTGCTCTCATGATCTCTCCGACCTTCTGCTCGTGAGCATGGTTCCGCTGAGAGAACTTGCCAACCACTGCAACGCGGACCAGCCCCTGGGCCGAGATCTTGGAGGCTGCCTCTTTGATCTGGGATTCCTTGAGGCGGTCGATCTCACGGCCACGGTAGTCGATGGCGCCATCCAGGATGCAGGCTTCGCCCAGGTTATAGTCCCTGGGGTTCGTTCCAGGACCTGGTATGAGCACCAGGGCCACTGGATCTGTCTTGCCTTCTGCGATCATATTCGTAATCAGAGTCGTGCTCAAAACCACCCGCTCGATCTTTCGGGTATCTACGCCCTTGACCAGCTCGTCCAGAGCACCCAGCAGACACTTCAACAGATTATCGTGATCTGTTGGCACGTAAGCGGTCTTGACCACGCCCTTGCCTTCCACTAAGACAGCATCCGTGGTGGTTCCGCCAACATCAATTCCTACAAGCATTTCCATTCGCCTTTCGATATGCGCAAACGATCAAGATGTATTTTGGCTTTGTGGTCTACTCCGCCTTCAAGACGATCATGGTGATGTCATCCGATTGATCCTGGCCGCGGCTGAAGTCGAAGATATCGTCGAGGATTGAGGACATGATATTCTGAGCAGATAGCCGACTGGATCTTGTGACGACCTGGCTTCAGCCTCTCCAGACCTGCTCTATCCTCTCTTCATCAGTTACGAGTATTTTGAGGGACTGTGAAGGTTGCCGTCGAAGAAGACAGGGTTGGGTTTAAGTACCTGCAAATGGTCTCCTCTCGTGATTTGACTAATAAAATTTAAGGTGATAGGTTTTGCAGCCAAGCGTGGTCAAGGATATGTCTCTTGCCAAAGATGGCGAGAAGCGCATCGAATGGGCTCGGAGGCACATGCCCGTCCTGGAAAGCATCAAGCAGGAGTTTGAAAAGACCCAGCCCCTCAAGGGAGCGAGGATCGTGGCCTGCCTGCACGTAACTGTGGAGACGGCCAACCTGATCACCACCCTTGTCGCAGGCGGGGCAGAGGTCGCGGTCACAGGCTCCAATCCACTATCCACACAGGACGATGTAGCTGCAGCGCTGGCCGCGCGCGGCCTGCATGTCTACGCCTTCAAGGGCGAGAACGAACAGGAGTACTACGATTGCATCAAGAAGGCGCTGGAGCTTAAGCCCAATGTGAGTTTGGACGACGGAGCCGACACCATCGCCATCATTCACAAGGAGCAGCCAGAGCTTGCCAGCCAGATGTTCGGCGGCTGCGAGGAGACCACCACCGGAGTCGTGCGGCTGAGGGCAATGGCCGCAGACGGTGCTCTGCTCTATCCAGTCATAGCAGTGAACGATGCCGAGACCAAGATGATGTTCGACAATCGCTACGGAACAGGCCAGTCCACTTTGCATGGAATCATGCAGGCCACCAACTTCCTCTTCGCCGGCAAAACTGTGGTCGTTGGCGGCTATGGCTGGTGTGGCCGCGGCTTTGCAATGCGCGCAAAAGGGCTGGGCGCAAATGTGATTGTGGTTGAGATTGAGCCTCGCAAGGCCCTTGAAGCTGCCATGGACGGCTACAGAGTCATGCCTATGCTCGAGGCGGCACCCCTTGGAGATCTATTTGTGACCCTCACCGGCGACATAAATGTTATTCGGAGAGAGCACTTCGAGCTGATGAAGGACCAGGCCATCCTCGCCAACAGCGGGCATTTCAACGTGGAGATCGACATTCCCGCACTTGAGGGCATGGCCGCTATGAAGACGGAAGTGCAAGACAACGTCACGGAGTACAAGCTCAAAGACGGCCGCAGGCTCTATCTACTGGCCGAGGGCCGGCTGATAAATCTGGCTGCAGCATACGGCCATCCTCCAGAGGTCATGGATATGTCATTCGCCAACCAGGCATTGGCGGTGCGCTACATCGTGGAGCACGGGCGGAGCCTGGATAAAGCAGTCTATTCAGTGCCAGTAGAGATCGACCGCCGCGTAGCTGAGCTGAAGCTTGCTGCCATGGGGCTGCGAATTGAGAAGCTCACAGCGGAGCAGGACAAGTACCTGCATAGCTGGCAGATGGGAACTTGAGAGGTGCATGGCCTTGGATCTGAAGAGGGAGAATCTGGAGGCATACCTGAGGAGCCTCTACGGGGAGGAGCTGGAGTTGCTGAGCACGCGCAAGATGGGCGAGACCATCCCGACGACTGAGGACGTCAAAGGATTTGGGTATGGATCTCCTCTGCTGGTCGAGTACAAAATCGGTGATTCCAGAGGCTCGGCAGTCATCTCCACCATGCGAGTGCAGCACGGCTTCGGCCACGACCACTTCTCAGACAGGGCGAGGATTCTAATCTGGCAGAATTCAACATTCTCCAAGCTCCCAAAGCACGTCTCATCCCTGGATGTGGGCTACTTCGCCAATGATGGAAGGCTGGTCTCGGCCGGAGACGCCCGCGAATATTTCCTGCTGATGCCGAAGATAGAAGGGCGGGAGTACTTCTTTGACCTGGAGAGGGTCAAGGAGAAGGGTGCAACTGACCTGGATTACGAAAGGGCTACAGCTCTCTCCGACTACCTTGTGCAGATCCATTCCAAGAAGATCGACCGTCCACCCCTGTATCAGCGAAAGATCCGTGAGACTGTTGGCGATGGAGAGTGCATCTTCGGAATCCTGGATGATTATCCAGATAACCCCAGCTTCCTGGACCCCGACGAGCTGCGCGAGATCGAAAAGATCTGCGTGGACTGGCGATGGCTGCTGAAGGGCAAGACTGACCGCCTCTGCCAGGTGCATGGCGACTTCCATCCATGGAATGTGATGTTCCGGGAAGGCACTGACTTCACAGTTCTCGACAGGAGCAGGGGCGAGTGGGGGGAGGCAGCGGACGACATAGCTGCCATGACGATGAACTACATCTTTTACTCAGTTCAAAAGAGCCTGCGCCTCACAGGAGAACTGAAGGACATCTTTGAGCTGTTCTTCGAGAACTACCTGGAAAAGAGCGGAGACGAAGAGCTGCTCGAGGTCATCGCGCCGTTCTTTGCATTCCGTGCTGTGGTGGTGGCCAGCCCAACGTGGTATCCGCTGCTCTCCGATGATGTGCGAAGGGCCCTCTTCAACTTCTTGGAGAATGTCCTGGGGTCCAAGAAGTTCAATTACAGGGATGTGAACAGCTACCTGGCCTAGAAGATGAAGACCTACGCCTTTGAGCTCTCAGGCGAGCATGATACTCTGCCAAGGTCCGAGGCTCTGGCGCTGGCGGAGATCTTCTCAGCCGGCTTTATAGAGATCTCATTCATGGATCAGTGTCTCATAATCGAGGCCCAGGATCTCGATGTTCAAACCCTTGGCTCGCGCCTGGCGTTGACCCACAGGATCATAGAGGTCCTGGCAGTATGCGATGCATCGTCCGACGCCCTCGCTGAGGCTTTGAGGCTTGTTGAGCTGCCAAGGAAGAAGTACCTGATTCGCGCCAGGCGTATCAAGGGGGCATCTCCAAGGGCAGACGAAGTAGAACGCGAAGTTGGCAAAATGCTCTTTAGCAGGGGCTACAAAGCAGATCTCAAGAATCCAGAGATGGTGCTGAGAGCGATCATCACCTGTAAAAAGATAGTGATCGGACTGGAGGTTGCCAAGACGGACCGCGTCTCCTTCGAGGAGCGCAGGCCGCACCTAAAGCCATTTTTTCATCCGGGCGTGCTCATGCCTCGCATGGCCCGGGCCCTGATCAATATCTCCCAGGCTCGTGCGGGCGAGAGGCTGCTCGATCCATTTGCAGGAACCTGTGGCATCCTGGTTGAAGCCTGCCTAATAGGCATCCAAGGCATAGGAATTGAGGTGCAGAAGAGGCTTGTGGAAGGGGCCTCGTGCAATCTCACAGGCTTGAATTGTTGCCTCATCTTGGGAGACGCAAAGCGCTTGCCGCTCAAGAATGCCAGCATCGACGCAGCAGTCTTGGACACTCCTTACGGAAGGTCTGCCAAGATCGAGGCACGCTCAAAAGAGCATCTTTTGGAAGAGAGCTTGGCCGAGCTGCACCGTGCTGTCAAGAGCGGCAGGCGCATGATCATCATCGCGGACGGACCCATTGATGGCCTCCTGATGGATGCAGGCTACGAGATAGTCGAAAGGCACACAGATCGAGTTCATAGGAGCTTGACAAGACATATATTTGTCTGCCGAAATGGGGCAGAGATCTCTGGTTAGCTTATTTAAATAAAAATCATCGTGATAGGGATTTGCTTTTGTGAACAGACATCACACTTAAATAGTCAATCTCCTCAGAATAGTTAACCTCAGCGGGACAATTACGTAACATAAATCATATATCTACGTGGTGATTGAAATGCAGGTCAAATTAGCGGCGATTGTCTTATGTCTATTGATTCAAACAAGTTATTTGGCTTTAGCACAGGACGTAGACCTGACAGGAACTTGGGAATCTAAATACCAATTTGGCCCGATTGAAGAGGTGATGACCGCTAATATCCAGCAGGTCGGGGCTAATCTGTTAGGGTCCTTTTTGGTTAAGCCCAATACAGGAAGCGAATACTCGGGCATAATATTCGGGAGAGTTGAGGGCGATAAAGTATCGGCAAATTATTTATCTGTGAGGAACGCTGGCAATACAGATCCACAGATAGTCATAACCTTCACGGATGGCCGCATTATAAACTCAAACACACTGAGGGGCACATATTATGTACAGGATAGCGATATGAATTCTGTATCAGGACCTTATGAAGCTCGCAGAAAGCATTAACGGGATTTGATCATGTCTGCTTGGAATTACTATGATCTGGCGGAGGACCAATTAAAGGCGTTCACACGATCTGCTGTGCGCACGAAAATAATGCTGTGCCTGAAGGACAGAAGCATGACTGCTGGAGAACTGGATAAGGAGATGAATATTCGTACATCCACAATCCTTCATTCGATGAAAGATCTGATCGAAACAGGCCTTGTAAACAAAAAGGATACGCGCTATTCTTTGACGAACATCGGCAAAATTCAGACCATCTTGCTGGATGAGCTCGTGGCTGCCATTGTGCTTTTGGATCAGCATGCAGACTACTGGCAAAGTCACGACCTGAGCGGAATTCCGGAAAATCTTCTGGCGAAGATCGGGATGCTGGCCCGATCCCAGAGAATAACCTCAGATCCAGCGTCGCCCCTCAAAAGCTTGGACAACTTCATGCAAGAGTTGTCAAGAGCAAAGAATATCCGCGGGGTTTCTTCTTTTATTGCTCCTGGTTTTCCAGAGATCATCAAGGGTTGCGTCGAACGTGGTGCAAATGTCGAGCTGATATTGACGGATTCGATTCTAAATATCGTTTCTAAAGAGTATTTTGATTTGATCGATGGCCTGAGGGCGGCGAATAACTTCAGACTGTATCACTTAGGAAAAAATATCAATATCGGCTTTACAGTAACTGAGCATTTGTTAGCTTTGGGGCTGTGGAGATTGGACGGAACTATAGATCTGGCTGGAGGGGAACTGATATGTATAGGAGATGATGCCACATTGTGGGGAGACGAGTTATTCAATTATTATAAGGAGATCTCTCAATTGGTTTGAGAAAGAATTTCGGTTGCTTATTTTGGTTGCGCAACGACATTTACGAAAGAACATACTCTTTTAAATATAATACGTATTTTAAGTACGTACTTAAAATACGAAATCCTTAAATAAAAATAAGACAAATTGCCTTGCGAGTATGAAGAATCAAGTTTTGTAGACTGT
>JAUCQD010000089.1 GCA_030372945.1 Methanothrix sp.
GTGGAGGGGAGCTTAGACTGGTACAAATGACTGCTTGGTACAAATGACTGCTTAATGCTTCACCGCAGTGACATTTCCCTCCCCTGCGAACTCGCCTCCGGACCTCAGGATATATGTTCCCGATATGGTATTATTCACCCAAAATAGGTCGAGATCATACTGATCATTTTTCTGATTTGCGTTTTCTGGCGTAGCAGACTTCGTGGTCAAATGAAGTTCATTTCCTGTTACAGATCCGCTGGCGGTCACTGATTTTTTTTCGCCTTCCCCTGTCAGTGTGCCATAGCCCATGATTATGGTCCCGCCTGAGACCCACAGGGTCAGGTCGAGCGACCTGTCTGCTAGATCATCGAATTTCATCGACCATTTGCCGCTCACATTCATCGTGGTATCTTCTTTTTGTTCCAGAGTCGATCTAGTTTGATTGGCACTTATGTTGGCGGTTTGGTTGAGGGTCTGGTTTGAGCTGGCCGGCTTGGCTAGAGGCACGGGTTTTGTTTTTGGCATATCCATGTTCGGACTTGAGATGCGGGGCGTTGGCATATCCATGTTCGGAATGCTCATACTAGGAACTGCGATATCTCCCGGCTCGATTGCATGAGCTTGGATCGATAAACATGAGAGCAATATAGCCGATGACAGTATGCTCATCAATCTCATTCGATCAACCTCTCTTGTAGATGTTTATACCCCTTGTACCATGTCTATTTATACTTCAAAGTGTCTGATTTTTGGATGGGATGAGTCGTGACTTGGTATTGCAACCCATTGCCCTTCCGACCCACGGCTTTATCCCGTTTCTCCTTAAAGATGATGGCACTTCATTTGTTCTTTCTGTATTTTAAGTATAGTCCTATCGCAACTATCAATGTCAAAAAGGAGACTGCATTGGAGACGATTAGGATCTCATCCTGGATGTGTATGCCGTAGAGCAGCCAGAGGAAGATCCCAACGAAGAACTGAAGCAGCATGAATAGACTTACATCTGCTACAGATTCCGTCCGGTAGATCTTCAGAATCTGAGGCACAAAGCCGAACATGGTCAGAAGCGCAGCTCCCGAACCCACAAACTCCCACTGCATCGATGCTTGGTTACACCTGATGGTATATTTAGGCTATTAGGATGTCGGCTCCATCTGCAAAAAAGATAAAGGGCCTAATCTAGCAGCACGAGGCAGAAGAGCTCTACTCTTTCTCTGCAATCTCCAAGAACCTTGGGCTTGTAGCCTGCGTTCTGTAGGGTCTTGAATACATCTATGCCGCAGGCCTCCATAGATGGGCGCATGATATCTTTGTGTCTGCATTTCACAGCATCCAGGTCGAAGACTGCTTGATCCTTCTTCAGCATCTCCTCGATGACGCAGGTCTCACAGAGAGTACATGGCAGGGCAGCCATGCCGAAGGCCTTGTAGTACCCAGCAAGGAAGGCCGTCCGCTCAAGCTCATATACTGTTTTGTGCACTTTGGTAAGGGAATTCCAGAAGGCGTGGTGGATGTGCTTGGGCAGAAGCTTCTGGTCCGGCTTGGTCTCAAATCTTGCGAGAACTGCCTGACGGTACGCGGAAAGGACGGCCCTCATCTCCTGGGGCGTGGGAGAGTACGGCGGGCAGCAAAGGTGCTTTCCATAGGCTCTGCAACCATATCTGCACTTCAGCCGCACCCAGTCGGCTACTACTATCATCTCCGTGGAGATGGGCTTGAGGTCCTCGTGAACTGTCTTCAATTCCGAGAGGAGGTTTTCGAGGTTTTTGCTCATGATTAATTATGTTATGTGCTGTGAAAATATATATTTTAGGATCTTCGCCAAAATTGTCTGGCTGATCACTGATACGCAAAGTAGCACAGAATTTGCGATTCCCAAAAACTGCTTTTGGCAACAGGCCGTCGAACTGAGATCTGATCGTAAGCCTCCAACGATCTTTGCATGGGTTATGGTTCTCCTCACCTTCCGAATCATGAGATTTCTTCTGCCCTGTCCTCTTTGCTAGCTGGCCGCTGTCCCTCTATCAATCGCCAGGTTCACTTCTCTTCCACGACACATCCATCAGCTTCCTGCCATATCATCATTGACGCAGTGTGTGAAAAAGAATCCTGTCTCCTTAAGCAAGAAACTTAGGAAGTTGAAACCAAAAATCGATATCGTTAGTGCGGGAGGCGGGAGTCGAACCCGCGAACACCTTCGTGACAGGGTCCTAAGCCCTGCGCCTTTAACCACTTGGCAACCCCCGCGCGCGTCGCTGCCTTCTTTTTGGGGCCTGGCCTTATAAGATACAGTGCTCTACTAGAACTTTGCGATCCCATCAGGATTTGCAGAATGCTCCCGATGCGCAAAAACCCCTACGATACTGCTCTCTTGGCCCGCTCATCAGCCAAGCCATCACGGCCTTGCTGGTGTGCATCCTGTTCTCCGCCTCCTCAAAGACTGCGCTCTGCTCGCCGTCCATCACCTCATCTGTGATCTCCTGACCGCGATGGGCAGGCAGGCAGTGCAGAGCTATGGCATCCTCGCTGGCAAGCCGCATCAACTCCGAGTTCACCTGATACTTTCCAAAGACACGGAGACGCTCCGCCTCCTCTGCCTCATCTCCCATGGAGACCCAGGTATCGGTGACCAGAACATCAACTCCCCTGGCAGCTTGCGCCGGCTCTGATACGACCTCAATCCTGCCCCCAAGCCTCTCTGCTTCTTTCATAATTCTGGCCTTCGGCTCATACCCTGCAGGCGAGGCCACACAAACCTCCATCCCCATGATGGCCGAAGCGAGGATTAAAGAGTTACAGACGTTGTTCCCATCTCCGATCCAGCCCACGCGCAGCCCCTCCAATCGACCGAAATGCTGCCTCATCGTTTGCAGGTCAGCCAGTATCTGCAGTGGATGCTCCCAGTCTGAAAGAGCGTTGACCACTGGCACACTGGAATGCTTTGCGAGCTGGATCACTGTGTTATGAGAAAAGACGCGGGCAGTGATGCCATGCACATAGCGCGAGAGCACACGGGCAGTGTCGGCAACTGTCTCCCCGCGCCCGAGCTGCAGCTCGCCAGCTGATAGGTAAAGAGGGTGCCCACCAAGTTCAGAGCATGCCACCTCCAAGGAGACGCGCGTCCTCGTGGATGGCTTCTCAAATATCATGGCCAGGCTCTTTCCCTGCAGCGGCCTGCCATGATGACCTCGCTGGGCTTTAAAGGCATCCGCGCTTTCGAGCAGGCGGATGATATCTTCTTTGCAGAGATCTGCTATGGAGATGAGATTCATAATATCCCTTGGGCTCGCATCCTCTGCAAGAGCTCAGATATTTGGGTGACGCTCTCATCAGATGGCGACACCTTCGCAGCGATGCCTGTCCCTGGCATGCATTCATCCTCTCCGGCCAGTTGATTGGACCAGGGGCTAGATGTCATGAAAGCGAGCCCTGGATGTGGATCGTCATCAGAGGTCTTGGCAGCTACTATCACAGCGCCCATTTCGCTTTGGACTCGTACCTTCTGGCCGTCCTTCAACCCCAGCCTGGACATGTCTTGCTTGTCCAGCAGTATCCGAGCACATAGATCGCGAAACTCATCTGTGAACTTGCTCTTCTTACCGGCCTCGTCCTGGAAGATGTCCCGGAAAGTCACAATGCTCACTGCAGTCTCCATTTCAGATCGCCTCCAAAATTCTTGCCAGGATCTGTTCGTCTGATGGCAGGTCCGACTCGATGATCGGCTCGAAAGAGATCTTCACCCCATCTGTGCGCAAAGCAGTCCCTCCTGCCTCCATGCCGGAGATGGCCGAAGGGATTACGACACTGGCAGCATCCACCGTCAGAGATCTGTGCGGATCGATGACTATCAACGGTACTCTGGCAAGAGCGCGAGCCGTGGCGAGTGGAAGCTCTGCAAGTGGATCAGACCCTATCACTAGAGCAGCATCGCAGCCCTTGGCGGCAGCAGCCAGGCTATTTCCAGGTCCATGCAAGAGCTGATAGTATCCTCTCGAGTTAAAGCGCTCCACCATTGGCACAACTTTGAATGTCGCGATCTCATTCAGCTTCGCTAAAAGCGTCTCGAAGAGCTCAAGCTTATTTTGAAGTGAATAGAGCATCCCAGGACCTGGAAAGATAACTCCGTACTCGGCCTTGCGAAGGATTGTGCCAAGCTCTATCATGCGCTTCTTCTCCCCGAACTTGGGGATCTTCCCGTCCAGAGTGGCCAGGATAGATTCTATGAACTCGCCATCGCCACCAGGCTGCACCCGGAAATAGTAGTTGGAGCATAAAGTAGCAGTCGCCGACTTTCTCACATCCACAGCAATGCAGGTCCTCTCCTCCTCATAGCTCTTCTGACGCTTCTCTCCGCGCGGATAGTAGGAGAACCGTGATAAATGTCGGGGATGACTGTTAGAAGGATCAGAACCCCAGAAGACAGAGACGTCAGCGAAATTCCTGACGTCATCGAGCGTGCACGTGGGAGCACTGCCAGAAATTATGCGCTCCATCAAAGTTCCGAGGCACGGGGGAGATGTATCGCATATGCTCGCGCCGAGCTTCTTTGCAATGCTCATGCCTGCAGCCTGGGCTTCGAGAGTGGTATTGGACCAGCCGCAGAGCAGCGGGGCCTTGGAGCCATGCAAGACCTCTGCAGCCTTGGCAATTGCCTGATCCAATGCCACCTCCTCGCCATCGATCATCGGCCTTGCTCTTTGGGTCAGGAGTCCCTGGTAGTGGCCGTGTCCTTTGCGGCAGAGATTTCTGACGTGCGAGATGGCCCCATCCTTTACAGTTAGCTCGATATCCTCACAAAGTAATGAACAGCCTGTGCATATCGCCATTGTAATTCACCTGAAACCTATACGAACTCTATGGCCTTGCTCGGACAGGTTGCAGTGCAGGCATTGCACAGAACCTTGTTCGGCCCAAAACGTCGACACTCCTTGAGGTTGTTGCATATCACCACGCCATCTTCCACGCGCAAGATGACCTTATCGCCCTGGGGCCCCAATCCAACGCCGCATCTCGTGGGCTCAGCCGCCACATTTACGGGGCAGGCTACGACGCAGTTGCCGCAACCAAAGCACTTCTCAGGATGAATTATCAGGCCGGTCTCCGATGCCGTTTCGAGCGGCGCCATCACCTCTCGCAGCTTCTTTAGCTTGGCCTCGTACTTCTTCTCCTCGATGAGGGGAGGGCACTCGTCGATTTTCTTCTCCCTGCTCAGCAGTCCAACTGCAAAAGCCATGCAGGTTGGAAGCCCGCATTTCTTGCAGTTTGTCTTGGGCAATAACATGTAGATCTCCATGGCGCTGACCATAACCTGATACCTCAAAGATACAAGTTACCTTTGCATCCGGATTATATTTATTGCCTGCGCAAACCTTTTCATAGATCTTGCACAAAGTGGGGCTGAATGCCTTTCAGCAATCCTCTCGCCCTCGTGGGTCTGTTGAGCGTAATCCCCTTGATAATTATTTACCTCATTCGGCCACGTCCGAAGGAGATCCTCTTCTCTTCCACAATATTCCTGCGAGAAGGCGAGGCTGAACGCTCAGCTGTGTTGAACCGCCTCGTCTCAGACCCACTCTTCTGGGTTCAGCTTCTGGTGCTCTGCTCTCTCTCTGTCGCAGCAGCAGGCCCATACACCACAGAACTTGGCATGGCAAGCACTCATCTGGTCGTCGTCCTGGACTGCTCGGCGAGCATGGAGAATAGCTTCGCTGAGGCGAAGGCGCTTGTGGATCCTTACCTGGATCGCTACGATAAGGTCAGCATAGTCCTTGCAGAGAGCATTCCCATAACTGCGCTCCAGGAGGGCAGCAGTTCAAAAGCCAGGGATGTGCTTGCCCTTCTGAGACCAAAGGCGGTCTCTGCAGATCTTTCCAGCGCCATGATCCTGGCAAGCAACATTCTGGGCCCTGATGGAGGGAACATCCTCGTTGCTTCGGACTTCATAAGCTGGACTGGTGATGATCCCCGGGACACGAGAAAAATTCTGCAGGCCGACGGAAAGATCGGCATCGTCTTTGCCGATTCGTATAAAGGAGGAGACAACGTCGCGATAGTGGACGGCTGGGACGTTCCGGGCCCGGGATATGTCAACCACACTGCCAAGGTGCATAACTTCGGCCAGGCCAGGACAGTCTCGATCACAATCAGCGGGCCAGGCGGCTCGAGCAGCCTGACTGAGACCATCCCTGCAAATGGAGATTACTATTTCTCCACTACCGCATATCCTGGATCAAATCAGATCTCTCTGGATCTGCAAGATGCCATCTCACAGGATAACCAAGCTTATGTCTATGTGCCATCGCTTGGAGCAAAAGAGGTCCTAATTCTAGGCGAGGCTGGACCTGCACTGGCGGCCTTGCGATCTTTGCCAAATGTACACGTCGAGACCTCTGGAGACTTTACAGACTTCGATCTCGTGGTGGCCGCCAAGAACGCCTCTTTGGACGGCAAGCTCAACCGCTACATCGATGGCGGCGGCAAGGTGATCTTCATCGCCTCGGGCCAGGAGAGCCCCGAGTATCTGCCGGTCAGGGTGATTGGGCTCGCACAGGGACCTGCGAGCCTCTGGGTGCGAAACGAGGGGTTTGCCGAGGGCATTCATCTCGATGAGATAGGGCTTTTCAATTACCCAGATGCAACAGCCCGAAGGGGCTCCATCACAATGGTTGAAGCAAACGGAGTTCCCGTGCTCTCTTACTGGCGCATCGGAGAGGGCGCAGTCATCTACAACGGCCTTGAGATGGGCTCGGATTTTTACCAGCGACCTGAGTATCCGATATTCTGGTACCAGATGGTAAATTGGATCACAGGTGTTCCAGACATCAAGGCGGCCAACCACAAGACTGGCGAGATGATACCACTAGGCGAGATCGTGACAGTCGAAACGCCCTCTGGCAGAGTTACCACATCGAATTTGCTGCTGGATGAAGCAGGCATTTTTCGCTTTCGAGGAGAGTCGGTGTCTGCGAGTATGTATGATGCCAGAGAGTCCTCATTAAGCCGGAGCGAGAGTGTCTCGCCTGGCGAATTCCAGGAAGGCAGCAGGGAGAAGCTTGTGGAAAAGGACATATCCAACTGGGTGATCGCCCTCGCAGCCCTTGCGCTCCTCCTCGAGCTTGCCATCCTGCGCTGGAGGCGCGAGACTTGATCCAAGATCTTTACTTCACAACGCCCGAGCTTCTCTGGGCGATTCCAGCGCTTGTGATCCCAGGAGCCATATTCATTTACGCCAGGGCAAAGAACAAGACTCTTGCAGCCAGCAGGCTTGCCGTGTTCTGCCTTTTAATTGCGGCTGCGGCCAATCCCTATTTTGTGCAGACGCACACAGTTCAGTCGGAATCTCCGAGCATTATAGTGCTGGACGACCGCACAGGTTCCATGGAGGTCTTCGACCCCGATGTTGCGACAAGGGTAGCAGATTTCTCGAAGGCGCAGGTGCGCTCCTTTTCAGGAGACTCAACTCCCCTGGGAGACAAGATCATACAGTACGCCCTGCCAGGCAGTACCCTGGTCCTGGTCTCTGACGGCTACAGCAACAGTGGCAGGCCAATTCCCGATGCTCTGTCTCTTGTCAGGGCGTCGAACACGACGACCTTTGCCATCTCCATTGCACCCATAAAAGATGATGCCAGCGTGGAGATCTCCGGAACGAATACCGCGGTCCTTGGCGGAGATTATCCATTCACAGTAATAGTGCGAGCAGCTGGCCGCTACAGAGGACCCCTGTCTGTATTTGCAGACGAGAGACTGATCTACAGCGGCAATCTGGATATCAACGGCAGCTCATCCATCAAGATCTCCAATGCCTTTATGGAGACGGGAAATCATATCCTTCGAGCCACAATCGCCCAGGACTTGCAGCCACTGAACAATGACTATCAGAAGGCGATTTTTGTCGTTCCAAAGCCTGAGGTCCTATTGATCTCCGATAGCAGCTCACCTCTGGCTGAGGATCTTTCGGACTTGTACAAGCTCTCGCTGGTCTCCGAGCTGCCAGCCGAGCTGAAGGGCTTCAAGGCTGTGGTCCTGGACGACCAGTCGTACAGCGCCAAACTGGATGTCCTCAAAGACTACGTGCAAAATGGCGGCGGGCTGGTGGTTGTCGGAGGACAGAATTCCTACGACCTGGACAGTTATCTCAATTCGAGCCTTGAGGATCTCCTGCCAGTGATCTCTTCGCCAAGCACCTTCGAGGGCGGCAAGACAGTTGTTTTCGTGCTGGACATATCCTTCAGCCTGCTAACAACCCGCACAAAGGATGGCACTCCCTTGTTGGATTACGAAAAGGCACTGGCGGTCGAGCTGCTCAAGTCTCCTGATTTTCAGGACTACAAAGTAGGCCTGGTGGTCTTCGGCACTAAGGCTTACAATGTCATGGACCCAATTGCACTATCCAGAGGCAGAAGCATTCTGGAGGAGAGAATCGCAGGGCTTGCGCCCACTGGCACTGAGAACAGCTACCTGGACGATGGCCTCCAGATGGCATGGGATATGATCAATGCCAGCGGTGGCGAGGGAGAGCTGATAGTCCTCTCAGACGGTAACCTCTGGAACTACGAAGAGGTCGTGCAGCATTCCGCACTCCTTCTCAAGGAGATGAACCTCACGGCTCGGCTGATCCAGGTTCAGGCGATCCCAGGAAAGACGGGAAATCTCGATGACCTGGCCCGGCAGACTGGATCAGAGTTTGCATCATTCGTCTATCCTGACTCTTTGACCACCAAGACGGTGCAGATCGCAAAGCAAAAAGCTCAGGAGGAGACGCCGCCCTCCGGGTATATGATATCCGTTGCCAATAAGAACCACTATATCACATCTGATCTGGAGATGAACGTCACAATCACGGGCTACAATGACGTCACGCCCAAGCCCGGCGCTCAGCGGCTGGTGATCATGTCCGACGGCAAACCCGTTCTGACGACTTGGCGTTACGGCCTGGGAAGAGTGGCAGCGCTCACAACTGACGACGGGAGCGCCTGGGCAGGAAAGCTTTACGAGATGCCAGGCTCCAAGCTGATATCTTCCACCGTCAATTGGGCAGTTGGGGATCCGCGCTCTGAGACTGAACGCGTTGAGGCTGCTGATGGCTGGCTTGGAACTTTGCAGCAGATCTCCATCATAAGCAATTCCAGGCCCAGCCTTCCAGGAGCCGATGTGGAGAAGGTAGGCGACAACAGGTACACAGCAACATTTACCCCGAACAGCTCTGGCATCTACTACATCGGAAATTATGCATTTGCGGTCAACTATCCAGTGGAGTACAGAGATGTAGGCCCAAATCCAGATCTGCCCAAGCTAATTGTAGCCAATGGTGGAAAGGTCTTCACCGAAGAGGAGGCCAGGCGCAGTCTGGTGGCTGAGGCTGGCAGGCTCAGCCAAAGAACGATACAGGAGAGGCTCTCCCGAAGGGACTTGCTGCTCCTCCTGGCTCTGATCATCTTCCTTGTGGAGGTGGTCTTGCACAAATTTGGCGAGATGAGACGAAGGGACAGGTCCAAAGAGCAATAGAAAGCTCCAGAGCTAACTCACCATCAGATTTTAATAGCATAATCAGCTTTATTGATGGTATATTGCGGAGGTAACTGCCACCAAATGAGTTCTCAAATGTGTACTGTCTGCGGCCTTCCCAAAGAACTTTGTATCTGCGAGGAGGTTGCCAAGGAGCAGCAGAGGATAGCGGTGAAGGTCCAGAAACGCAGGTATGGAAAAGAGGTGACAGTCATCCAAGGCATTGATCCCCATGAGATTGATCTGCAGGAGCTGTGCACACATCTAAAGTCCAAGCTGGCCTGCGGTGGGACTGTGAAGGAGAGCCTGATAGAGCTGCAGGGCAACCACATTCAGAGGATTAAAGATATCTTGGTGAAGAAGGGATTTGGCGCAGATCAGATAAGTACCTGAATCAGATTGTACTTTAAAAAAGTGCGTTGTTCAGGTCTCTGGATATTTCTCCTTATATTTTTCTTTGTACATCTTATCCCTTGCTGCCTCACCCTCCGCGCCCAATACAATGGAGAAGATCCACTCACTGAGCTTGGCACAGTGCTCAGGAGAACACTCATCGATGCAGCCTGCACAGGGCTCGAAGAAGTCCACTGCCAGTAAGGGCCCAAAACGTCTGCCACAGGACTTCTCGACGTGAAAAAGACGATAAGTTCTGATGCCGTTGACAGACTCCTGCTCTCTGGTGATGAGATTATCCTGGAGAAGCTTGGCTACGATGCGAGAGCATTTGCGAGAGTCGATCTTCAGAGCCTTCCACAGATCGCTCTGCAAGACTCCTTCTGAGTGCGACTTTATGTAATCCAGTGCCTGCTCCACAGACATCCCTATCTCCTTTACTCGACAGGACTTATGAGAATTATATTATTACCACGTAGGATGACAGAACCAAGAGACCGGGTCTTCTCGCCGCCGATTAGCTCTACAGTCTCAAGGAGGTGGAGGTTCAGATACTCATCAACGCTATTGAGGACACCTTCCAGGATGTAACGCGGTGACCCTTTCATCTCAACTTGGATCTTACTGCCGACCAAACTCTGCACTTTTTTAGTTGGAAACATATATTAACTCCTATAAAATAAGTGTCCACTAAACAGACACCACGCCTTTCACACCTTCAACGCTCTTCTTGAGCTCTTTTTCGATGAAGTTCTTCAGCGTCATCTGCGAGAAGGGACAGCCTGCACAGCTACCCTGCAGCTTCACCTTGACAATACCTTCATCGATGTCCACGAGCTGGACGTCTCCACCATCCACGCGCAGGCCAGTCCTGATCTGTTCCAGGGCGACCTCAACTTCATCCTTGAGGTTTTTCATAAACTATTTAGTCCCCTTTTACCTTTATAGATGTAACTTTGTGCCCGATGATCGTGTACCTTATTCCTTTTAAAGCTTCCTGGAGTTGTTTGATTATCCTTTCGCACTCGTTTGAGCTCACAACGGTGTTCACCATCACGCCCGGCTCGGAGTGATCACGAATGGCCGTCAATGTCATGTTCGGGTCCTCGCTCAGGCGGAAGCTCTTCCAGGTCTTGGGCGCCATACCCTGATACTCTATGAGATAAAACCCAGTGATTCCAAGCTCCGTCAGGGTGTTTATTACACGAACCAGATGCTCGTGATCGACGAAAATCTTGACCATGGTCTTCATGAAGTTCCCCAATCTATATCGATCATTGGACCTTAAATAACTTCGCGAGATATTCTTTTATCCTGGCGACTCCCTTCAGGGCATATCATGGCCAAAAAAGATATCATGGACGTGCTGAAGAGCATGGGAATAACTGAGGATAGGATAGTCTCTGCAGCACTGGATCTGTATTTCCCTCATCCAGGTGTGGAGACGCGCGAGCAGGCTGAGGCAAAATTTCGTTCTGAGATGGATCTTGCGCTCTCTGATCCAAATCTCGCGCTTCTCATCTACGCGGGAGTTCTCCTGGAGGCGGAAGGAGCCAAATGCAGCCTGCCCAACCTGGAGCAATCCGATTACGAGAACGACCTGACATGTCTCATTGCGGATGAGGTGTTGGGCCTGGCCATTGCCAAGTACATAGGTGGCTACAAGGGATTGTTCGACTACGTTCGATATGATAAAGCAAAGCCGGGAATTCTATCCACACTGGGACCGTTTATGGACGATGTGGTCGCGGGCCTCATCGGGGGCATCTCTGCAAATATGTACACAAGGGCGGTATCAGACTGAAAGGATTGTTCTTTGCGCTAAAGTCAGGCTTCGGATGGCTGTCCACAATACCTGTAGGCATCTCAATGGAGGGCGTTGAAGCTCTGATGAAGCACGTTTATGTGTTCCCGTTGGTGGGCCTGGTTCTAGGCGCGATCCTTGGCGCTGTAGCCTACATCGCAGCTCTGGCCCTGCCTGCCAACCTGGTAGCCATAATTGTGATAATAGCCATCTACAAGCTCTGCGGCATAAACCACATAGACGGTTTGGCCGACTTTGGAGATGGCGTGATTGCGCACGGCACCCTGGAAAGGAAGGTGCAGGCCATGAAGGACGTCTCCTTGGGCACTGGAGGTGCTATATTCATCGCAGTGCTTTTGCTGGCCACCTTTGCCATCATCACAGATACCGCAAAAGGCCTTCTGCCCCTGGCCCTGCTGGCTGCAGAGGTCTGTGCAAAGGAGGCAATGATCACCTTTGCCGCCTTCTCTCGATCTCTGCAGAAGGGATTTGGACAGATCATGATTGAGCGGACTGGTGGAATGCAATTCCTCATCGGACTTGCCATATCCGCGATCATCTGCGCTGCAGCTTTGGGTCCCCTGGGCCTGGTAGCATTGGGCATCTCTCAATTGGCTGCTCTCTACATGGTCTTGGTGGCGAAGAGGAACTTCGGAGGTGCTACGGGCGACGGTATCGGCGCGAGCAATGAGATCTGCCGCCTGGTGGCTTTGGCTGCAGCCCTAGCCTTTGGAGGTGTACTGCCCTGGACGCTCTGGTGATGGCCGGAGGCCGCGGCTCTCGGCTAAAGATGGGAGAAAAGCCGCTGGTAACACTCTTCGGAAGGCCGCTCATCGACTATGTAACGGCGGCACTTGAGAACAGCTCAGTGCAGAGGATCTTTGTGGCTACCACTGATCATGTGCCAAACACACGAAGGTGGGCTCTGGAAAGGGAGCTTGATGTGGTGGAGACGGAGGGGAGAGGCTTCGTGACGGATATGATCTGCGCAGTCCAGGCTGCAGGCGTCACCCGGCCCGTAATGATAATCATGGCAGATCTTCCACTTGTCACAGCAGATCTGATCGACGAGATAATCGAGGTCTATGATACGCGGCCAGAGCCTGCACTCTCCACGCACACGCCGTTGTGCCTGCACAGCCGCCTGGGACGCAGGCCGGATTCCCTATTCAATTACAAGGGACAGCTCATAGTTCCCTCAGGAATAAACGTGCTGGACGGAGCAGAGATCGAATTGGAGCAGGAGGATTTTCACTTGATTCTCGAGAGGATCGAGCTAGCGGTGAATGTAAACGTGGCCGAGGATCTCAGGCTCTGCGAGAAGATTATCCAAGGTGATATACTTTGAACGATATCATAACAATAAATGGCGAGAAGTATTCAGCCGACGACCTCAGGCTGCTCATGGGAGCAGATGAGGTCAGAGAACCGAAAGGTTACGTTCTTCTCGTGGCCCGAGCATTGCGAAATCCCATGAGGCTCCCCTGGCTTTTGAAGGAGATCTGCGCCCTATGCCTGAAGGAGGAAGACCAGAGAGATATGAGGCTCACATTGATAAGAGTCCAGGTTGATGCCGAGCTGCGGATGAATCAGGATATCCAAAGATACCAGCAGAGGCGCTATGTAGCTCAGGTGATTGAGATCCTGCTCTTCAACGAGCTAATGCTTGCTCCGCGCGAGGCTGTGGAGGAGGCGGACATAGAATAAATGGCTCGACTCACAGGAAAATATATAAATGGCAAAACATTCAATGCCATCGCCTGTGCTACCACAGTGGTTATGGGCATTGTAACGCCGCTGCTTGCAGCGAGCCCTTTGGTCTCAGGAGCAGTAAAATAGCTTGCAAGATTAAGATTGTGGAGAGTGTATCTTGGATCGATCAGGTGAAGCAGCTTGCGTGAATGGCCCCGATCCGCATCCAACCTGCGGGAAACCGGGAGAGGCGCCCAAGATCACCGTCATAGATTACGATGATCAGAGTTATCATGAGGTAGAGGTAAAAGACGTAGCCGAGTGTTTCCCTTTCAAGCAGAAGCCGACTGTCACCTGGATCAACATAGATGGCCTGCATCAGGTGGATGTGCTGGAGAAGCTGGGTTCCTGTTATGGAATTCACCCACTAGTTCTGGAAGATATCCTGACGGATCAGCGTCCCAAGGTCGAGGATTATGACGATTACATATTCATAGTGCTCAAGATGCTCTACTATAATGAAAATGGAGATGATACGCTAGGAGACACCAAGATCGACG
The DNA here is from genome assembly GCA_030372945.1 of Methanothrix sp. Classification (GTDB taxonomy): domain Archaea; phylum Halobacteriota; class Methanosarcinia; order Methanotrichales; family Methanotrichaceae; genus Methanothrix. The sequence continues at coordinate 13,939 of JAUCQD010000089.1, forward strand.
TTGATCAGGTGAGCATGATCCTCGGTCCGAATTTCATCATATCCTTCAAAGAGAAGGAGGTTGATGTCTTCAATCCTCTCAGGGATCGGCTCAGGATGGCCAGGGGCAGGATAAGGAAACAGGGTGCGGACTATCTGGCGTATTCTATGATGGACTCCATTGTCGATCATTATTTTGTAATCATGGAGAGGCTCGGAGAAAGATTCGAGGAGCTAGAGGATATGGTGGTCGCCAATCCCGAGCCAGGAATCCTTCCCACCATCTACAACCTGAAACGAGACATGCTGTTCATGCGAAAGTCGGTCTGGCCCCTTAGGGAGGCCATCAGCAGACTGCAGCGGACCGATTCACATCTGGTATCCGAGACCACTAAGATTTATCTGCGAGATGTCTACGACCATACAATTAGGTGATAGAGAACATCGAGACCTTTCGCGATATGTCTGCCTCATTGTTGGAGACTTACCTCTCCAGCCTCAGCAATAAGCTCAACGAGGTAATCAAGCTCCTCACTGTCATCTCTACCATATTCATTCCCCTCACTTTCCTTGCCGGCGTCTATGGAATGAACTTCAGATATATGCCAGAGCTGGAGTCGCCGTGGGGCTATCCAGCCATCTTGATATTGATGCTGCTCGTAGTAGTTGTTATGTTGGCTTATTTTCGCAGGAAAGAGTGGATCTAGCGCCCTTTGCTGACGACGTTTAAAAGGCCCAATCTCGCGCATGGCAACTCACCGAAGAAGAGCCGCAAGGTTATTTGCGGGGCGCGAATGAATGTTGGTTCGATGGATGAAGGAAAGGTCAACGCATGCATTCGTATTTTAGAGGAGCAATACGGGGAGCCCCTTGCGAGGAAAGTGGATCCTGTCGATCTGCTGGTCATGACCATGCTATCTCAGAACACAAGCGACACAAACAGCCTGCGGGCTTTTGGCCGCCTGAAGGACGTTTATTGTAACTACGAGGATCTTGTGGCCGCTTCCGAGGACGCGATTGCTGACACCATCAGGTCAGGCGGCTTGGCTGAGATAAAGGCTCATCGGATAGCAGAAACCCTCTCGAAGATAAAACAGGATGCCGGCACGATAACTCTCGATTTTCTGGCCGACGCGCGAAAGGAGGACGCCATGAGCTATCTGGTATCCCTTCCTGGAGTTGGTCCCAAAACAGCGTCCGTGGTTCTTCTCTTCGCCTTTGGCCTGCCCTTCATGCCCGTGGACACGCATGTCCATCGCGTCTCACGGAGATTGGGCCTGGTGCCAGAGAATGCGAGCGTGGAGAAGTCCAGGCGTATCCTGGAGCAGACCGTCCCACCTCAAAAATATCTCTCATTGCATCTTAACCTGATAAGACATGGGAGACGCATTTGCAGGGCAAGAAATCCGCAGCACGAAAAATGTGCGTTGCGCTCTCATTGCGATTACTATTTGCGAAGCCAAAAGCCTTAAATGATAGTAACAACTACCCCCAATCCGCGCTCCGGTAGTGTAGCTCGGCCAATCATGAAGGACTCTCACTCCTTCGACTTGGGTTCAAATCCCAACCGGAGCAT
>JAUCQD010000090.1 GCA_030372945.1 Methanothrix sp.
CTCGGAGATGTGTATAAGAGACAGGTATGGGACCGATCACCCAATTCTGCACAAGCGACAGGCCCAGCACCCGGACATTCCGGAAGACATCGCCCAGCTCCTCGTACTTCACCTTGGCCAGCGGTGGGTACATCATCAGGATAAGGCCGACAGCTATTGGTATGGATGTCGTGCCCACCTGCAGACTTAGTATGACTCGGGTGATGCCAGGCGCATAGTAGCCAGCGGCCACACCGAGGAACATGGCTACGAATATCCAGACGGTAAGGTAACGGGATAGAAAATCCAGGCCTTTTCCGACTCCATTTGACATTTAACTCATCCCTCCTTTTCATTCCTACCTAAGTAAGTTCACTTACTGCCAAGCTTTGTGTACTTCGAGCCGGCAGAGCTTTCAGTGGATTTTGTAGCTGAGGTCTGCGAATTTGCGGTGTCATGCTCTTTCCAGTCCTCCCATGTGTAGATGCTGGCCTTGTATCCCATGAGCTGCAGAGCATACCAGACCAGAGATGACCGGCTGTAGTCGCTTGAATAGACCACAATCGGCCTGTCCTTGATCAGTCTATTGAAAACGACGCTTAGCTCTTCTGCGCTTTTGATCTTCTCCCCTTTGATGATGGTTGCTGGATCGAGTGCAGTTGAGCCTGGTATGCGACCCTGGCCAAACTCCACAAAGGGCCGAGCGTCCACGATCTGCGCCTGGTTGGACTTCACATAGTCGTAATTTGCAATGACATCTGACTGCACTTCTGGAATGTAATCTGCTCCGGGCTTCTTGTTCTCCGATGATTCAACTGGCAAGCCTGCAGCCTGCCAGTCTGCAAGGCTCCCGTCCAGGAGCTGAACCTCTCTTTGTCCCAGGTAGCGCAGCACCAAGAAGGCAAACTCGGCCTCCCCTGAACTCTCAGAGGTTCCATAAACGACCACGGAATTGTCCCTGGAGATGCCCGCATCTCCCAGCACTATTGCGAGCTCCTGGCTCGATCTCAATTTGCCATCGCTATCAATAAAATCCCTTGAGGGAATGTGAATTGCGTTCTTGATGTGAGACCTGACATAGCTATCGCCGTTGGATACATCCAGCACGACATCTGAGCTGGAGACGCTCTTCATTGGCTTGAGGATCTCTCCGTTTGGGAAGGATTCGCTTCTCGAAACCGCCTTTGGCTGGTTTGTCTTTGTGATGGTCTGGGCATCGCTGGAACTCGATGGCATTGCACTTGCATCATCGATCTTCAAAAATTCTGCAGCCTTGGCCTCCCAGTCGCCTACAGCACTGCAGGCACAGCCTGCATCTACCATTGGAGCGAAGATAATTGAAGAGATCAATGAAATTGCCAGGGCGCAAAACCACCTTTTGTCAGGATTCTTGGCGGTGGTCATCCGGTTTGTGTTGCTCGTGATCATCCACTGTCGCCTCCGTCACCTTGAGCCTCTGTCACCTTGATTATCCTTCATAAGCTTCACCAAATTGAGCATCTCTATCACAGCTCCTTCAGAGAGCCTGTATCTGGACCATCTTCCATCCTTGCGCTCCCTGATGAGCCCTGCATCCTTGAGTATGGAGAGCTGATAGGAGGTCGTTGATTGCGGCCGGTCGATGGCTATCATTATCTCGCAGACGCATAACTCGCCTTCCCGCAGGAGCATGAGGATCTTGAGGCGGTAGGGATCGGCCATTGCCTTGAATATCTCAGCCTCTGCATCGATCTCCTTCTCGTCCAGCTTAGTTGTTATGGAGCGTAGCTTGTCGACCTTGCATTGGGCTTTGTCTGCATCGCCGATAAGCCGTGCCATCCTGCCTACTGCCTCTTTTGTAACACATGCCATACAAATAGCATCCTCATTCAACAGCAAGTGCAGCTTTTTTGAGACAAGAGCTTTTGCCACTCCTGCTTCATGCAATCGCTGCATATCCTTATTCTACCCCTCTCTTTGTGACTTACAATGAAGAGGGGCTCTCCATCTCTATTGCAAATTTCGCATTTCATAGTGCTCACATTGGTCCTTTACTCGTGCAAATCAAACTTCATGCATATCAAACTATTTGGATATATAAATTTATCCACCCTGGATAGTCTAATTTGATCACGATGCGTGTCTTAAATAGACTCAATAAATTCATAGACAGATTTTTACAGTTAAAGGCTTATTTCTGCGACATATGCCCCAGCTGTAGCAGGATTAAGACAATCTTTTTATATGCATGGCCGCATCATTCCTAAAGTCGAAAGACTTATATCCAATAATCTCGAACTACAAGCCTTGGCTTGTGCCCAAAGACGAGAGAAGAAGCAGTAAAAGCTTGAGTCCACGTGACTGTGCGACTTTATTTCATCAAACGGAAATATCTGAGATAATTGGAGAGTGTATCATGGATATATCTAAGACGGCCGTCTGGCTTTTATCTTTAATTGCGCTGTTCGTTCTGGCATCTGGCTTTAATGCCCTTGGAGCTCAATACTCCGTAGGATCGGGAGAAGAAGATTGGTGGACAGGATACCCCGATCAGTCCTCTGAGAGTGAGGTCAACCATCCTGCCTGGGTATTGGATGCACTGAAAAGCAAACCCGTTCTGATCTATGTGCACAAAGAGTGCGACTATTGCGTCCCTCAGACAGAAGCGGTAAAGAAAATAGCAGAGGAGCTCGATGGCAAGATCGCATTCTACGAGATCAATGTAGACAGCGGCGATGTCAGAGCCGAGGAAGCTTTGCGGGCTTATGACCCCAATGGTGGCACAATGTATGTGCCCTTGACGGCCACTGTGACCTTGGCCCGCAATTCTATAGGAGAGGTCGTGCCAGTCTGGCATAGCACAGATCAAGTGACAGGAGAGGGATGGATAAAGAATTATGTGGAGGACGCATTAAGCCAATACGATGAGAACTCCGCTGATTGGGATCAGTGAAGCAGATCTCGAAAAAAAGGATTCGATGTCATGTACATAAAATGCAAAAAATCCCTGATATCGGGGTCTATCACTCTTTTTGCCATCTTGAGTTTTATCTTCTTCTGCCCGTCTGCTGCCAGCTCTGCGGAGTCTATAGCTCCTGATTTCAAGGCAGTGGATCTTGACGGCAAAGACATATCTCTCAGCGATCTTCGAGGAGACGTTGTCCTTCTGCATATCACCAACATCGAAAATCCTCTTTGCAGAGAGTGCGAGAAAGCTCTGGAAGCTCAGACCCGCCAGCTTTCGCTGCTTGCTCAGAAGGATCCAGGCACTAAAATAGTAACCCTAAATGTCCGGAAGAATTCCTTTTCCGAGAGTGGGCCGGCTCTGGCCAAAGAATGGTGGAATATCAATGTTACCTGGCCCTGGATCGAGGACTATGAGCCTTACACTCTTACAGGCAAGTACATCGACTACACCACCCTGCAGGGAGGCTTTGCCAACCCAACATTGATCCTGATCGACAAAGATGGAAAGGTCGCTGGCCTCTACCACGTCTATCAGCTTGGCAAGGGAGAGATAGACGGCATTCAAAGCGCTGAGAGTCTGTACAGCGAGCTGAAGGAGATAGAGCAGGGTGAAGCTTCCAAATTCAAGGGAATTGTATCCAGCCAAGGCGTAAATTACCTGGGCATGTTCTTTTTGGGAATTGTGACCTCGCTTTCGCCCTGCTCCGTAGCCCTGCTTTTGGCCATGTTCTCCTATGTCATGACGGCCCGTCGCAAGGATGAATATCTCAAAAAGTCTGCCTCGGCCTCGAGAGAGGGATTCATGATCAGCGTGGCCTTCACATTGGGCATGGCCATGGTCTTCTTTGTAGTGGGCTTATTCCTCTCAGACATTGGCGTCTTCATCAGACAGGCCAGCTTCTTCGACCTGGCCGCAGGGCTGCTGATGGTAATCCTGGGCATCAACATCATCAAGCCCGTAGGCGAGATCATAGAGCCGATCAGGTCACGCCTCTCCTCTCACAAAGTCGATCCTGATGATCTGCATTCAGAGAAGAGAGGCCTGATGGAGAGGCTAGTCAAGATCTCAATGGACCTCTTCAAGTATTCTGCCTTCATTGGAGCTTTCACTCTGGGCGTCTTCTTTGCATTGGGCTGGGCACCATGTGCCGTATCTCTTGTCTTCCCGGTGCTCATATGGCTCATCTCTCAGAATGTAACTCCGCTCGGCGGCGGCCTGATGCTCTTCGTCTTCGGAGTGGGCCATGGCGTCCCGGTGATCCCAATTGCTACCTTCTCCAGAGCAGTCGGAGGGCAGATCGGCGAGAAGTACATCTCTGCAGGAAAATGGATCACGAAGATATTTGGCTTAGCTGTCATCATAATCGGCCTGATCTATGCCACGAGATATTTCGGATTTAAGCTCTGGTGAATATGCTGTTGCGCGGGTGGTTTGGCCGAAAAATTCGTGCTGAAAAAAAATCCTCCCGTCAATCGCTCTCATTTTCCAATCCCAGCTTGGCAAGGTCTTTTAGCCTCTGCAGGGAATCTCTGGCACGCTGGATGCTGTCGCACTGGGAGAGGTCCTTGGGATTGCAGGCGGCCAGGAGGTCCATCACCCTGTCTGCCAGCATATAATATCCTGCGTCCTCCAGCCGCTGCAGAAGCATGGCGGAACGCCGGTTGAACTCGCGGCACTCTGAGGCCTGGCTGATCTTCTCGTGCATGGTGCAGAGCGCATCGATTTCATGCATGATCTCGCTGCATTTCCGCTCGTCATGGATCATCGTCGGTAATAGGTATGCATTGTGATTTCAATATACCTCCTCCATTTCAAATCTACTTATCGTGATGTGATGAAAAGTTTATATATTTGATGTAACCTTCTGATCTTCAGCATGGCACAAAATACAGTTTCAGACCTGCGATTGAAGATCTTTTGCGCACTGGCAGATCCCGTGCGCCTTGATCTCATCGAGTACCTTTCCGGCAGTGAGAGATGCGTCTGTGAAATACTGCCTGCCTTTCGGAGATCTCAATCATCGATATCCAAACACCTCAATGTTCTCTATCAGGCAGGAATACTGGATAGAAAGATAGAGGGAAAAAGGACCATCTACAGCATAAAAGACCCTCAAGTGCTTCAGGTGATCAAGGCGGTGGACGCACTGGCACTAAAGCAGATATCCCTCCTCATCGATGCCAAAAAGAGCATCGAGGAACAGATAATCAGGAGCTAGCACCATGGCCGACTACACTACAATTGCTATTGCTGCCTTGCAGGCAGGGCTCACAACATTGATGGAATATCTTTCAGCACATGTTTTGACCTGCCTGGTGCCGGCATTTTTCATAGCTGGCGCCATAGCGGCATTGCTTCGGAAAGAGACAGTTCTGAAATACTTCGGCGCCGATGCTCCCAAATGGCTGTGCTACAGCGTTGCCGCAACCTCGGGCACTATTCTGGCCGTCTGCAGCTGCACCATCCTTCCCATGTTCGCTGGGATTGAGAAGAGGGGCGCAGGAATCGGGCCGGCAACGGCTTTCCTCTTCTCGGGGCCCGCCATCAATCTAATGGCCATCATCCTCACTGCCAGAGTCTTGGGCCTGGACATTGGCATAGCCAGGGCAGTGGCGTCAGTGACTATGGCAGTCGTCATCGGCCTGATCATGGCAGCAGTGTTCAGAGGGTCTGATGAAGGATGCAAAACGGCAGCTGCTCAGGCCGAACCAGAGGCAGTTGAAAGAGCCCGCCCTGGATTTGTGAACGGCCTCTTTTTGGCAGTCCTTGTGGCCATACTGCTGATTGCTACCTCGAGCCTCTTTGAAATGATTCCAAAGGCTGCAATCGTGGGAGCCCTGGTGCTCTTGGCCGCCTTTATGATGAGGTCCTATTACCTGCCAGAAGAGAGAGAGGCATTCCTGGGCGAGACATGGTGGCTTGCAAAGAGGATCTTTCCACTGCTTGTGGTCGGCACTTTCATCACTGGCATGATTGGCTACTTCCTGCCTGTTGAGTGGGTCCGTACCGTCTTTGGCACAAGCAGCCCTCTTGCCTGCTTCTTAGCCTCTGTTATTGGTGCCTTGCTCTACATGCCCACATTGCTGGAGGTCCCAATCGTCGGCACTCTCTTTGGGTATAGCGCAGGAGTGACGGCACCTGGACCTGCACTGGCTCTCTTGCTGGCGGGGCCATCGCTCAGCTTGCCCAGTATGGTAGTGATCTGGAGGGTCATTGGTGCGAAAAAGGCCAGCGTTTACATCAGTCTGGTTGTGATCATATCAACTTTAGTGGGGATGCTGTACGGAGCCATCTTATCATGATCAGTAGAAGGAGTTGGAAGAAATGAGAAATTATGCCATGTTGGCCTTAACCTGCATCGCCTTGCTGGCGAGTTGTGCCGGAGGCGTGAAAATCTCACCAGCTTTGCAGATGGATACATACACCGACGCCGAGAACGCAGATCAAAGCTTTGGCGAGGAGGGTGTGATATGGGTTACATCCCAAGGCGGGCAGCCTGTGAAAATAGCGTATCTCTCCTTTGCAGGCATGACCACACTTCCTCAGCAGATCAGCTCTGCCAGCCTGAAGATGTATGTCAGAGAGATAAAGCGGCCTGGAAAAGTGAGCATATTCCTTTACGACAATGCAGCCATGGACACAATCACATGGGCAGATCAACCCGAATATGATCCGGAGGAGTTAGGAACACTGGACATTCAGGGACCGGGCTGGCAGACCTGGGATGCGACGGATTTTGTGAAAAAAGCGGCTGTGGAGTGCAGCGAAGGCTGTCCTTTTTCAGTCGTATTGGTAGCTGAGGGCGACGCTTCCATCAGCTTTGCCTCGATGGAGGGCTCGACTGAGGAAAAAGCAGTGCTGCAATATGAAGCATCTTGATGATCGAGTGAAGTAAGTCGAGCGGCATTGCAAAAAAATTGCCGGACAAAACTCCCTCCGGCAACATCCCAATTTGCAGATATGATACAACGATCCATAAAAGGTCGAATGAAGGCCATACTAAACTGCCTCACGGCAATTTTGCTGTTGATAGCATTTGTTATCAGCTCGTGGCCTGCTTCAGCCGGCAATAACTCCCAGGTCATCATAATTACATCGCCTGGATGTACCAAGTGTGCTGCTGCAGAAAGGGTGCTGACGGACGTACTGGCCGGTTACGAGAACACATCCGTTGAGGATGTCATCTTTTCCAGCGAAGAGGGACACAGGATCATAAAGGAGCACAAAGCCAAGGATGTACCTTCAATAATTATCGGCAATTCGGTCATCGGCTACAAAGACTACGAGGGGAATGAGACCGAACTGAAAATGCTCATCATGGGCGCTTTGCAGGGCCAGAATATCTCCAGCAGAAACGAGGATGTGTCGGATAGCATTTTGGATGGCGAAAATGCGTTGCAGAATCTGAACCTGTCCTCTTTAGCAACAGTCTTTGTGGCAGGCCTCTTGGCTGGCTTCAACCCCTGCCTTCTGGCCATACTGGCCTTTTTAGCGAGCACAGTGCTTGCCAGCTCGGGTCGCAGAAGGGATCTCTTGACCATGATAGCGTTCTTCTCCTCAGGCATATTCGTGGTCTACTACATATTCGGAGTTGGCCTGTTTAACGTCCTGCAGGAGAAGTCCACTGCAGCATTGTTCCGCTTGGTTCTGGCAGCCCTTCTGCTGCTCTTGGGGCTGATGCAGATGGAAGATGCCAGAAGGTTGAATGGCGGAAGGGATTCTCTCTTTCGCACGGACTGGGCCATGAAGTATGTGCACAGTGCACTGGCCAGCAAGAGGCTCGGCTCTTACTTCTTATTAGGTGCTCTCTTCTCACTGGTGAAGGCTCCTTGTGTGGGAGCGGTTTACATCGCCATCATAGGCATCATCTCCAGCCAGGGGTATGCCTCGACGGGTTTGATTTACCTGATGATGTACAACCTGGGCATAGTGCTTCCAGTGCTGCTTTTGGGTGTTATAATGGCTCTTGGCATGAGCCCGGAGCATGTGGACAATTTTCGCAACAACCACAAAGTGGCCATCCGGATGATAACAGGGGCAACGCTTATAGCATTGGCTCCGCTCATCTACTGGCAATTGATTTAGAAGTATGATACAGATACGGGTGAATGAAATGGTGAAGATTGAAGTCTTGGGAACAGGCTGCGCTAAGTGCAAGAGCCTGATGAAGAATGTTGAGAAGGCTGTTGAAGAATCAGGAATATCTGCTGAAATAGTCAAAGTGGACAGCATCCAGGAGATCATGAACAGAGGAGTGATGATGACACCAGCGCTTTACATAGATGGTGAATCAAAAGTGGTTGGAAGAACTGCGACTGTGGATGAGATCAAGAAGATGCTGAAGAAATAATTTATTTTGACACATAAAATGATAAAGGACAGATGAATTGGAGAGATCTATATGCCGTTTATGAATGAATTTCTGCCAGAGACTGCTGATGCTTTTGGAAAGATGAGGGATGCAGTTTTCCAAGAAGGCGATCTGGACAGAAGAACAAAGGAGCTAATTGCTGTTGCATGCTCTGTTCTCATGCGCTGCCAATACTGTGTCCATGTTCACTCACAGAGAGCTTTGACGCAAGGAGCAAACAAAAAGGAGATTGCTGAGGCGATTGCAGTTGCCATGTTCATCGCTGCCGGCTCTCAGATCGGCTGGACAAATGATGTACCAAAAAACGTCTACGACCTTATCTTTGAAGAAAAAAAATCAGAAGGACAGGGAACAGAAAAAGGATGCTGCTGCGGGAATTAATATCAGAATGAGACGGAGGATTGATGATGGAAGATAAAAAATGCCTCTGCAGAAATGGCGACATTAAAGTTGTGGCATGCTCAGGCGCCTCAAATGTCGGACAGATTGCAAACCAATCGGCGATTGAGCTGGCCAAAGATAACGTGGCCGGGTTCTTCTGCCTGGCAGGAGTTGGAGCCCACATCAAGGGAATGGTAAAGTCGGCCAAAGAAGCGGGCCTGATGATCGCTATAGACGGCTGTCCTGTGCAGTGTGCAGCCAAAACCTTGCAGCATGCGGAGATCGAGCCTGCAATACAGATAGTCGTAACTGAGCTTGGGATTGAAAAATCTCCAGATCTTGTTCATGACGAAAAGGCCTGCATTAAGGTTTTAGAGAAGGTAAAAGAGGAGCTTGCTGCCTAGAAATCCGGTGGAATGAAATGGATTCATTAAGATCAAAATTAATGCTGATCCTGCTGATATGCGGGAGCATATTGGCAGTGATTGCCTTATCACAGAGCGCTTATGCCGGAGGCGAATGTGCCTCTCTTGGAGGTGCATGCGACGATGGTGGCTGGGATCCAATGGCCAAGCTGGATGAGATTGGAAACGTCAATGCTGGCCAGGAGCAAATCTCAGCCAAGTGGCCGGAGAAGTCGAGAGAGATGAGATGGAATATGTCTTCCCGCAGCCAAGATAGCCAGGCGAAAGAGGTGATAGAAGACAAGGAGGAAAAGCCGAAATCGGATATCAGCGCTACGCAGAGCAGCAACAGCCTCCATGAGATCATGATTGAGATTGATGAGATCACAAACTCAGACATTTTATTGGATGTAAGCGAAAGTGCCAAAGAGCACATCTCCGGATCTCTGGCAATTCCATATCAAGAGTTCATGCAAGGCGATTCGCTCAAGTCAGTCCCGGAAATAGCGGAGATCCTCGGAAATGCAGGAATCACTCAGGACGATTCCCTGGTCATCTATGGGGAATGCCTACCATGTGGCGGAGGACCGTCGGCTTCGGCCTATGTCTACTGGATGATGAAATCGCTGGGACATGAAAATGTCAGAATCCTGAATGGATATGTTCAGGACTGGAAAGACAGGGGCCTACCAGTTTCATCAAGCGCGATCACTCGCCCGGCTGCTAAATACACACCGCAATTCACAGATCAGTTTATCGGAGACTATGAGTATGTAAAGAGCGGTCGACCGCAAGTTGTTGATGCCAGGACAGTTCAGGAGTACGGCTCTGGGTCTATTCCAGGGGCCATTAGCATACCTTATGAGAGCGTACTTGACGGGGATAAGATGAGGAATGCGAATGAATTGGAGAAGCGATTCTCCATTTTGAACAAAGAGCAACCCGTCGTGGCCTTTACAAACACTGGCTTCAAGGGCTCTGTAGTCTGGCTTGCCCTGGAGATCATGGGCTACGATGCCAAGCTCTACTCTTACCAGGATTGGATGGCCAATCAGCTCACTGAGCAAGAATCCAGCAATATTCAGGAGTGATGGTTATGACTCATTTGAAATTATCCCGGATGAAAAAAACCGGAGATGGCAGAGCTATAGCCATCACTTCTGGTTTGGCCTCGATGCTCGTCCTTTGCTTGGCTTTGACGCTGCCGGCCCTGGCAGGCACAGAAACAGGCGAGTTCTGCCCTACCTGTCCTGATTGGACCGATCTGGATGGCTGGCTCGCAAAAAAGGCGGCATACGAGCAGGAACAACAGCAAAAAGCTCAGCTTGACAGGCAAGAGACAACACTGAAGACTCAAAATGCTGAGCCCGCGCAAGCTCCTGCGAAAAATGATTCCGCTCAGGTCAGCCGTTCAAAGACGCGAACAGGTGCCTTTGCCGAGGCGTTGGTCTCTTTGTCGGGGGTCAATGCCAGCGATGTTGTTCTGGACATCAGCCCCAGTGCGACCAAATACATCGAGGGCTCTGTCAACCTCAACTACGAAGATTTCATGGACTCAGGCGGGAGCCTGAAGCCTGTCCCGGAGCTTGCCAAGCTTCTGGGAGATGCGGGAATTTCTGCCAATGACTCGGTGGTCATAGCAGGCGAATGTCTCCCATGCGGCGGCGGGCCATCCCCGGCGATCTTCACCTACTGGCTGCTGAAGTACCTGGGCCACGAGAAGGTCCGAGTTCTGGACGGCAGCATCGACGATTGGGTTGCTGCCGGCCTCAATGTAAGCGATGCTCCCGGCCTCCGACCACAGACGAATTACACCCCGAAGCTCAAGCCTGATCTTCTGGCCAGCTACGACTTCGTCCTAAATGGGGGGGCACAAATAGTGGATGCAAGACCTCCCAGAGACTATGGCATCGGATCTATTCCAGGTGCTGTCAACATTCCTTACGAGAATGTGCTGATGAATGAGAGCATAAAGCCGCAGGAGGATCTGCAAACGGTCTTTGCAGGACTTGTGAAGGATCGGCCCGTGGTGGTCTACACCAATGTGGGCGTCGAGGCCTCCCTGGTTTGGTTCGCTCTGACTCTCTCCGGCTATGATGCCAGGCTTTACTCCTGGCGGGACTGGCTGGAAAATCAGCCCAAATTCAACTTCGAGCTGGCAGACGTGCAGGCCAAGCCCAATCCCGTGAGGTCTGGCTCGACAACGACAATAACGGCGTCTTTCCAGGAGAAACAGGTGGCTACTCCGGGCAATTCATCAGGCGATGAGGCAAAGCTCACGATCAAAGGATGCGCTACCTGCGGATTTGAGGGGTTCGCTCTTGGCACCTCTGGTGCATCTGGTGCCTCTGGAAACAAATCTGGGACTATCCAACTAAGCTCCTCAGGCAAGACACCGCAGTCCAACGCCGCTGGCCAGGATAATGCGTTGCAATGCACTGCTATCATAAACGCCCCCGATGGCTCCAAGGCAGCAAGCACAAGCCTACTTCGCACCTCTGGATACAAATTTGTGGGGATCTGGAATGCCAATGTGGCCTCTGGGGTTTATAAAGTGAGCATTACCGCTTCCGCCTCTGGCCATACAGAAACCTTTGCAGATGTCCTGGAGATAGAGGTGACCAGTTAAGGCCTGGATAGCCTCACCGGTCAATTTTAAAGAGCTATGGTCTTGAGTAGAAACAAACTTAAGGTAGAGGTACCTCTGGGAAAGAGCGCCTGCTGAAAGAGGCTGTAAAAAATACCGAGACAAGGACCAAGAAGGATCTGGACTGCGCCATCTCGACCTTTTGGCGGCTTCAGATCTTGTCCTTCTCCACAGTACAGACCACTGTCCCTTGGCCGCAGCTTTTCCCTTCAAGCTGGATGGTTGTATGCTCTATCCCGAAAAGCTCGTTCAGTTTTATTTTCATTTCATCCATTATCGTTTGTGCCTGGGAGATTTTCTGATCATCGATGACCGCGTGAGCGCTTAGAATGATATGCGCAGAGCACACTCCCCATACATGAAGGTCGTGGACCTGGACCACACCGGGAACACTGCAGATGGCCCGAGATACATCCTCAAGCCGGAGGCAACTGGGAACGCCCTCCATCATGATGCGGAAGGAGTCCCTCATCAGCCGATAGGAGCTGGCGAAGATTATCAGGCTGATGACGACGCTTGCTATGGGGTCCGCAGGAGTCCAGCCCGTTCTCCAAATGATCAGGGCGGCTGCGATTACCCCAAAAGAGGCGGCTGCATCTCCCAAAACGTGAAGCATCGCCGATCTTACGTTGAGGTCCTCCATGGCGTGAGGGTCTTGATCATGTTTGTGGCTGCCCTTCAGCACGAAGGCCGCAATTAGGTTCACGGCCAGGCCGAATGAGGCCAGGAGGAGAAGATCCAGCCCTTTTACTGGTGCCGGCTCCTGTAGCCTGTGGTATGCTTCTACAAGGATGCCCAGGGAGACAAAGCCAAGTGTCAGTCCGTTGGCCAGGGATGCTACCACCTCGAAGCGGTGAAATCCATAGCTGTATCGCTCGTCGGCTGGCAAGGTCGCCAGACGGATGGCCAGCCAGCTCAGCCCGAGGGCAAAGATGTCCAGGAAGACGTGAGCCGCATCGGAGAGCAGGGCCAGGCTGCCTGTCCACCAACTGCCTGCGACCTCCACTGCCAGGATAGAGCCCGTGAGAAGGATGGCTATAAGGAACCGACGCTCTACTGTTTTGACTTCATGGTTTTTCATCTCGATAACTCCGAACCGACGTCCTCTAAGCGCTTTATACAAAGCATACTTTAGGCAATAACGGCTTGCATTTTATTTTTGAATGCATTTAACTGCGTTGTTTAACGCACTTACCACCAGTTCGATATGCTCAGATTTAATATCTGATGGATTAGTTTTTTGGATGCCAATCTGGGTCAGAACAACTTGCATATCTGCCTCTATCCTTGCAACCTCAAGTTTCTTTTTAGCGCAGTGTTCCTCACAACCATCCACAACAAAAATTAGCTCTCCCTCTTTCTTAGCATCTTCCAGGCTCTCGGCTCCTTTCTGTGCAGGAATTGTCCTAAATAGACCTGGTTTGCGAAAGCTTAACGTCTTGGCCGCTATATCTGTGAGTTTGCCAGTGTTTGAAATTCCCGAACAGGTAAAAAGAACCGTGCTTATAAATTTGCTCGGTTTTTCATTTTGCTCTACCGTTTCTGACATATTTATCCTCGGAGATCTTTGGTGATCATGTGGCTGTGTATCCACCATCGATGATCAGCTCGCTGCCTGTCACAAATTTTGCCTCATCCGATACCAGATACAGCACACCATAGGCGATATCATCCGGCTCGCCGATGTGCCCTATGGGATGCTTGGAGTCGAGCTGCTTTTTCAGCTCCTCGCAGCTCAGCCCTGATTTGTTGCACTGCTCCTTGAGGAAGTTCTCTACCAGTGGCGTCCAGATGAATCCGGGATGAACGGAATTGACGCGGATGTTGTCCTTGGCGTATAGCAAGGCGTCTATCTTGGCCATGACCCGGTTGGCAGCCTTGGTGGCATGGTAAGGAGCTGGACGCAAAGGATCTGAAAACATTGATGGCTAATTCCGGAAAGAATCTCGATAGCTATAGATTCGTCACGGAGACGGTACAGGATATCAAGTCCATGGAAAACTCGACCGAAGCCTCCACGCTGGAGATCAAATCCCTGGAAGAAGGCGCTGTGAACCTTACTGCCCAGAACATGAGCATATCGACCAGGAAAAGCGCAATCTCAGGCTCAGATGTCATGTCGTCCATGCAACAAGAGGTCTACGTTATTCGAGATATGGCTAAAGTCAAAATTGATGGCAACTGGTCCCAGGCAGCATTGCAGGATGTGAAGTACTTCTGGGCGCTTCAGAATGTTGCTGAAAAACAGGGTATGCTGCTCAATTCATCCCAACTGGTGCTTTCCGGGTCGGAGATAGTAGAAGGGCAAGATTGCATTCGGCTCGAGGTTATACCAGACAGGAGGGCCTATGAGAGCGTGCTCTTTGAGCAGCTCGGCTCCATACTGCCTTTGGCCTACATAAATCTCACTAAGCTTTACAAGAGCAGCACCGTGAACTGGACTCTGTGGGTTTCCAAGGACGATGGCCTGCCCAGGAAAGAGAATGTGAATATGGCTTTTTCGGTGACTTCTGAGATGATGGAGCTGCCGGATGATCAGATCAAAGATTTCATACTAGAGATCGATCTGAACACCACCACTCTGTACATGGATTACAATCAGCCTTTGTTGATAACACTCCCAGAGGGGCAGCGCATAGAGCCCATCATAGGATGCGCATGCAATAGATAAAGTTGAAGAGATGAGATTTCATGCCGATAAACATTGATGGATGTCACGAAAGTGCCGGAATGTCGATCAGCAGTGTTTACGCGCATAAAACTCATATATACAGATCAAAAATTGCCGAAAATGCAATCTTGGCCCTAACAGACATGTTTTTTTTCTTTGGCCGAAAAAAATATGTGGTTGTAATGTCTTAATATTAAGATCCTGAGGAATAGCCTCAGCCGCATGAAGACGTGCCTGAAATAAAGATAGAATGTGGGGTGAACGAAAGTGTCCGAACTGTATAGGAAGATGGTAGAAGAGGCCATGATGGCCCAGCGTGCCGATGTAGAGACCGTAAAGAGAAAACGAGGCCAGAGTTTTGTGATCGAAGACACAAAGGCCTATCTCGATGTGGTAAATAAGATGAGAGCTGCTGATGGTCAGTCCAAGGCTGTCATCAAGTTGCATGTAGACTCAGTCAATGCCCACTATGAGATCATGAAGTCTCTGACCAAGACCATAAGGCCCGAGGACGATCCATTCGTGGAGCATTACCAGACGCCTGCCGTCCTTGAGATACTCTGTGAGCAAGACGAAAGTTTCAAGAAGAGCCTCAAGGCCTTCATCGATGCAGTGGGAAAGTCCGAGGCCCTAATCGGACTTGAGGCTGCTCGCAGGTACGCTGGATTCTACGGGCCGACATGCGTGGTGGACTTTGCCCTGATTCCGGGCAGCACGAGCAATGTGGTTAACCGAATTTTAAAGACAGTTGATATTCCAGCAGCTCATAAACAGGCCATCCTCGCCGCTAAATCCTGGGGAATGAACACATCCTATGGCATAGGCGAGGTCTTTGCCCAGGAGGCTGAGAAAGGAAACACTCTGGCGGAGGCAGTAAAGAAGGAGATCGATGAGATCAGGTACATCTATGAGAGCCCCATCGAGGCCCAGGCCAAGCTCATGGACGCCTTCGGCCATAAGTCATTCGACGTTCGCAAGTACATGTCCGAGTACAAGCGGAGGATGATGCCTGCGGTCAAGGCGGCCATGGACGACAGAGTTCATTACGGAAACATCCTCACAGTTCCCGCCTACTGCGTGGGCGATGTTGCCCATCACATAGCTCAGTCCACCTTCAACATGTGCAAGGACGATGTCATAATGGCCGTCATTGAGGCCACGACAGAGGTAATGAACTCAACATTGAATAACGCCGTGGACAAGTTCAAGAACGAGTATCAGCCTCTGACTCTGGCCACAGGCGCAGCGGCATCGGCTGTAGAGTACATAGCCGAACTGGACGGCTTTAACGCCATTAACATCGTGGACCTGCTAACCAAGAGGTTCCACAACTACGTACAGCTCTATCCCACCCGAGGCGCAGCCGCCGAGCTGCATAACTGTGACTTCATGGATATGATCTACCGGGGATGGAAGGTACTGGACCGGGCCAGAAGATTGAAGAACGGCCAGGGCGGCAGGCTCGTTCCACGGGTCTCGGGCTTCGACGTGGATCTTGAGCCGATTCATGCCAATGAAGTGCTCATGAACCCCCAGCGCTATGCCTATCCGGCTTGCGCCATCACCGTCAGGTTCTCAGCGCTAATGAGATTGGCTGACTATCCTTGCCTCCTGACAAGCGAGCCCGTGACGGCTACGATGATGACCAACATCATAGCCCTGCATAAAGAGACTCCAGCATCTCCAGCCAGGGTGTGCAAGGATTGCGCTTCGGCGGCGCTGATAGACTTCAGGCACTCCTATTGCCAGTATAGAGAAGCAGTATAATTTTTTTGAATTAGGAGGATGTATGAAATGCTATCTTTGTGCCCTGGATAAGAAGGATACTGAGGCTGTAGCCATCTGCATAGTCTGTGGGATGGGGGTCTGCATGGACCACCTGATTAGAGAAGAATTGGACGTTTGGGAGGGCGGTTATCCCTTCCCATCCAGGAAGCTCAAACGAAAGCTGCCAAGGATACTATGCAAGCCATGCTACGCGGCTTATCATGAGGGATGAGCAATGTCATTGATGAAGAGATCCATTGCCGAAGTGGTTGGAACCTTTATGCTGGTCTACTTCGGAGCAGGATCTGCGGCAATAACCCTTATGATCGCAAAGGGGTCAAGCCCGCCCAATCCCTTCAACATAGGGATTGGCTCTTTAGGCGGGCTGGGGGATTGGTTTGCAATAGGAATGGCCTTCGCAATCGCCATAGCAGCTTCAATCTACGCATTAGGCAGGATTTCGGGTGCCCACCTGAATCCCGCAGTGACCATCGCTCTCTGGGCCACGAAACGGTTTCCTACAGGAGATGTCGTTCCTTACATCTTGGCTCAAATCGTCGGCGCCTCCTTGGCCAGCTTCCTCTTTGCAGCCAGCGTGGGCATGGACGCAGTTACCATCGGCGGTCTTGGAGCGACTGCGCCTTTTCCTGGAATTGGATACTGGCAGGCAGTCCTGGCAGAGGCCATAGGCACATTCCTGCTGATGCTGACCATCATGGGCGTAGCCGTTGATGAGCGAGCACCGCCGGGCTTTGCAGGACTAATAATCGGGCTTGCCGTAGGGGGCATTATCACCACTACGGGGAACATTGCAGGCTCTTCACTCAATCCGGCTAGGACCTTCGGACCCTATTTGGGGGACTATGTTCTGGCCGGGAATAGCCTCTGGCAGTTCTTCCCTATATACATCATTGGACCGATAGTGGGCGCGGTTATCGCTGCTTTCCTCTACGACTATCTATCAGGCGAATAAATTTTTATTTTTAATATGAGGTGAAATAAATGGCATGGTTAGTTGGATACCCAAGAGAGAAGATCAACTGGCATCCCACCATTGATCCCGAGGATCTTGTTTAGGAGCCGTCTTGAAG